>JASFWT010000050.1:0-5831 GCA_050049075.1 Candidatus Babelota bacterium
TTGTCGATCTTCTAGTCCTGATTATGATTGGACCACTCACTGGCTTGCCGCGGGCTATCACCGTGCTGCATGAACTGATTTTAAAGAACTTTCCCAACCTGCCACTCTTTGACTTTAGCGTTGGCTTCCTCTTCTTTGTGTTCCTGGTCGCCCACCGCCGTGACCGTGTCATGTCGTTACTGGGATACCTAATCAGTCCGGTTCTTTTTGGCCTGTTACTTACAATCATTGGCATTGCCTGGCATGGTGGCATGCCTCTGCCGGTCGAAGGCTTGCCACCATTTGAATCTTTTTGGCGCGGTGTGCGTGAAGGCTATACCACCATGGATTTGATGGCTGCGTTTCACTTTGCACCTCTTGCCACTACTTACTTGCGTCGCCTTTCAAACAATGAACGATTTGGTATCAAAAGTGTTACGCGCAGTGCGGTAGCCGCCAGCCTGATCACCAGTATTTTGCTTTCAAGTGTCTATATTGGCCTAAGCTACATTGGCGCACTGTACGGCACCAAACTCAACACCCACAATCCTGTATCACTTGCCTATACTATCACACGCACACTGCTGCCAGGGTGGCTGGTTGGTGTATTTTATTTGGTTATCTTTCTTGCCATCACCTCGACAGCTATATCACTGGCAACAATCTTTACCGACTACCTGCACGAGAATGTCGCCACCGATCACATTACCTACCCACAGGCGTTGCTCTTTACCATTATTTTGAGTGGCTTTTCAGCTAACGGCGGGCTGCATGCCATTCTAAAGCTTGAGCTACCATTTCTGATTATTTTTTACCCGCCGCTGATCATGCTGGCGCTGTGTAACATCGCCTACAAGCTATGGGGAGTGCAGCACGTTCGCCTGCCAGTCGCCCTCTCGTTTCTTCCTGGTCTGTATTACTTTTTAATCTTTTGATTTTGCACTACTACTAAAAAGTTCCGACAAAATGATTTGTAACTCTTTGAAGTTCTCGGCCAACATATGCAGCCATGAGCTTTCGGCGCGAATAGAGCGGCCGCGATACGCCGCCGCATATTGCTCTTCTTGATAGGTAGAATAATCAAACTCCTCAAGAATCATTTGTGCCACCCGTGCTGCATTTGGTGTTTGTGCTACGTGATGCAGTGCTGCCATCTTTTTAATTTTTGCCTCTATAACTAACAACGGTCGCGTATGGTGCAGTCGCTTGCGACGAACCCTGTTAGTGACATCAACCATAAAGTCATGGTGATAACGATAGTGACGATTTAATTGATCACTGATGGCCCAGAGGTGTGGAATAATTGCCTTGATACGAATATGTCCAGGATCACATCCATCGATCTTAGTGCGAATATTTATGACACGCCGACCTTCCTGCTGCTGGTAAATACGAGACTGCGCTTCAGCAAAAAACTTTTTCGAGGACTGACGATTCAGCGAACCTAAAAACTGCACCGGATCAATTGGCGAGTGAAAACTATACAGGCGCCGAAACTGCGTGGGCCGATAGCCACATTCGGTTGCTTCAACCACCGGCGGCGCCATGAAGAAAAGTGTATCTACGATAAAAGAGACATTATGCAGCGCTAAACTCACGACATTGCACCCATGACTATGGGCCAGAAAGTGCGTGCCATGATAGTCATTTTTTGGACCATATTTTTCCATTAACACTTGCGAAAGAACACGCCCTCCAGTGCTACGGTCATGAAAGGTATCACCACCTGGCCAGCGGAACGAAACAAACTCAACGGGAACACGACTCCGTGTTGCCAGGTCAGCGGCACACTGACGACTCATCTGAAAGTAGCGATTTTTGTCATCCTCAAAGTCATAGGCCGCACGCGCCCAGGTACCATGTATTAAAAAAAAGACAACTGGCTTTGCTCCGTAATTACAGTGCGTGGGTCGATACATGCACAGGCGCCCAATACTATCTGCGTGACGACCAAATCGCTGACTAAGATGCTTTTCGCTGACGTCATACCATTGATTTGAACGACGAATACCGGCGCGCACAAAAGAATCATGCTGCTGCCAGTGAACAGGCAGCGTTGCACAAAGACTTGTTACAAAAAAGAGAGTAGAAAAAAGGGGCGTGAATTTCATGGGAACGCAGCGTAGCATATTTTGTCACCCTCGCCACGTCGAGGGTCCAGTTTTTCTTGATCCTCAACTATGTAGGTACAACAAGTAAAACTACGAACCGCAGTGGATATAGTCACCTACTTGACTTTGCCAACCCTTAAAGACCTATACTAAAGGTAGGTACACATTAATTCTTAGGGGGGAAAGTCATGACACGAACTAATACCGTTGTTTTATTTGCTGTTCTTATTGCTATCTGCGGTACTCTTTTTTCAAACACACCAAGCAGTACACCCGTCAGTTCGCCAGCGCGGGGGGCCGTAGCAGCAATGGCATCCCCACCGGCTATGCCATTGCTTCCACCATCTTCTGCGCCACCAGCATTTAGTTCTGCACCAACAGCAGGAGCTTCGGCAACAGCACCCCCCTCCGCCGGTGCAGGCGTTCCAGGAGGTGGTGACCCCCATTATATTGTTGGCACCGATGGTCTCATTCGTACCCCTGGTGGCACTGTCGTCGGCGGTATGGCATCAGGAGGCGGTATGGCATCAGGAGGCGGTGGCGACCAAAGCGATAACACCAAAAGAAGCAAAGGTATGGGCCATCGTATTGTTAATGCACTTGATTTTGATGGCGACGGCGGTGTCGAGTCAGACGAATTTGATGCTGCACTGCGAAGAAGCGCGGTCATGGTAACACCACCACGGCAAGTAAGAGGCCATCGTAAGTTTGGTCCAGGTCATCCTCTCGCTCGACGCACCCCACCATCAGCCGGCTCAACAGGCTCTCGCGCCTCAGTAGCATCTGATACCTCACAAGCAAGCCTTGACTATACTGAGTGGTGGAACAGCCGCTCAACTCCAGAACGACAAGAACTTACCAGACGCCTTCTGACGCAAGATTTGGCGGGACGTCGTCATCGCATGCAAGGTCATAGACTTATTGCCCCAGCCATTAAAGGCAAGGCGTGGATTCTGCTGCTGACACGCCTGCTTGATGAAGAAGCGCCCGAACCATTCAGTCATGATGCCATGCAAGCTCGTATGGTTCGCGCTCTTGCCAGTGGTCATTATTACAAAGACAAGGATGGCGACGGTCTCTACGTGATGCTGCGCACTAACCGCCCTGAATACCCATGGTTAGTCATACACGCTACCATTACTTTTACCGAAGTTGACGGTGAAAGCAAAGAAGAAGGTATGGTCACGCTAGGCAGTGAACATGCACAAACAACTGATGCGCCGTTTATGCTGATTAATCGTTCTGGTGAGTGGTTTGTCGTCCTTGATGAAATAACTAACGGCAAAGACCCAAATCCACTTTTTACCACGCATAAATCGGCGCGAAGCATGATTAAAGATTCTGATACTCTGTACACGTACAGCGATAACTATCCAGATGTTGGCTTTACGCTGATACCTGACACCATCACACCACCATACGTGCATACGTTCTTTCAAAGAAAAGCACAGTCTGTCGGCACTCTTCTTTCATTTAAAAAGCTAGGACACCTCACGGCCAGCGGTCTCACACGTAAAGGAGCGGCTCGCCACCTGCCACCAGCGACACTACTAGGGGTTCACCCGGCAACATCACCAAAAATTAGTCTCGCACGAGCGCTCCACCTCAGTATTCAACAAGCAAACTGGAACCCAAGACGCTTGATGGTGCACTCTCGTGAAGATGAAAAGCATTTAGAAAGAATGCGTGAGGCATCAGTAGAAGAGTTAATGAACCCTTCCAGCCTAGAAGCACTGCGTCAGTATTTGAAAAAGCATGATGATCTTATAGATGAGATTATTATTCCGGCACTCTATACCAAAAATAACGGGGGAGTCTTTAACAACGAGCAGATGGCGCAGTTCATTATTCCCATCTACCCACAACGCGAAGTTGCCGCTCCTCGCGCCAAACACGACTCTCGGGCAAAACCGCATCTGTTTGAGCTGCATGGATTGCCACTTGGCTTTATCCTTGGCTCGTTCCGCCCCGATGCTATTGCACGAGGAGAAATGCGATTTACCACGTTCTATAATAGAGAGATGATGCAAAAAGAGATCGATCGCAATGCCGCTTTGTATCGTGGCACTGGTCACGGCGATCGCTTTAACAGAGTCATGCACACGCCGCTGGAAAAAATCACCGCAGCACTTCTAGGAACAGGAACAGAACTGCCACGTGTCTGGCGACCCAGAGATGGGCGGTTTTAGTCTTTAAGAAGAATATCGTTTTTAGTCAGTAGTGTACGGGCAACATCTAACATGTCAGGATCACCTGCTTCGTAATCATCGTCTTTGTCGGAGCCGGTGTAGCCACTAACACTGCCATCGTTGCGATCAATAGCATGAGCCCACAGTACGTTGCTAAGCAAATGAGCGCTGTTCTTAAGAGACTTTAATGTCTTTTGCACATAAGGGTCTGGGTCTGATTGATGTTCTATGGGAAAGCATGAGGTGGTAATACGTAGATACATCGCCAGCGCAAGAGCGTCTTGATTGTCTGCCTGACTTTCTAGATAAGTGATAGTTGGCAACAAGCTTTTTCTGTCCTTAAGAACTTGTAGCATGGGAACCAACTGTTTGACATCGCCGCTTGACAATATTTTTAGCGTGTATTCAAAGGCAGTTTTTTGCGTCTCATTTATCTTAGGCTCTTTATCTGAGCCCCTCACAAAACCACTCGTTAGACTGAGCGCAATCACCGCGTACATCATTATTTTTTTATACATACCTATCCTAAAAGCTGTTTTTAACTTTGTGGGCGGACGGTTAGAGTACCAGAAAGTGTTATTCTCTGCTATTCTGGATCGCTTTAAGTTAATAATAACCGGCCGTAAAGCTGGGACCTCACAATCCGGGTCCCGGGTCAAGCCAGGGAAGACGTAGCGAGAAGATAAACGTGGATAAAAAATACAACGCACAGATCGCAGAAGCGCACGTACAAGAACAATGGCGCGAACAAGAAACCAATCATTTTGAACCAACAGGTGACGCACCCGCCTTTACCATCGATACACCCCCACCAACAGTGTCCGGCAGTCTTCACATCGGTCACGTTTTTTCCTACACACACACCGATCTTCTCGCTCGCTACAAACGTTTACGTGGTCATCGCGTCTTTTATCCAATGGGTTTTGATGACAATGGCTTGCCAACCGAACGCTACGTAGAAAAAAAGCACAAAACAAAAGCGCATGTTGTTGGCCGCTCTGCTTTTATTAAGTTGTGCCAAGATGAAGTACAACACTCACACAAAGAGTTTGCGGCCCTTTGGCAAAAGATGGGTCTTTCTATCGATTGGCGCTACACCTACTCCACTATTTCTGACAGCAGCCGCAAATTAGCACAAGAAAATTTTCTTGATCTGCTTGAACAAAACAAGGTGCACCGTATTGCAACACCGGCACTCTACTGCACGACCTGCTCTACGTCTGTTGCACAAGCAGAGCTTGATTCAGAGGACCGCGCTACCCTGTTTAATACGATTTTATTTAAAGACACTGCAGAGAAGACCTACGAAATAGCTACCACACGTCCAGAGTTGCTCCCGGCCTGCGTAGCAGTCTTTTATCATCCCAACGATAGTCGCTTTACCCACCTACAAGGCAAGACGCTTGTCACGCCACACTACAATGTAGAGGTGCCCTGCTTTCCCGATGAAAATGTCGATCCAGAAAAGGGAACCGGCCTGGTTATGTGTTGCACCTTTGGTGATCAAACAGATATCACCTGGTACCAAACGCATAAGCTTCCCTTAAAGCAG
>JASFWT010000051.1:0-5800 GCA_050049075.1 Candidatus Babelota bacterium
AAACAACTTTCTTCTGGCCAGGCTGTATGCCGCCTTGGCCTTGCGTCTAACCGCAGCTTCAAAAACCGCCAAACCGGCGAATACACCCAAGAAGTATGTTTTATTGATGTTGATGTGTGGGGACCACAAGCTGACAACTGCCAGCAGTACCTGCAAAAAGGTCGTGGCGTATTGATTGAAGGTCGCCTGAAGTTTGATACTTGGGACCAAGATGGCGTCAAACGCAGCAAGCACTCGGTAACGGCTGATCGTGTAACTTTTATGTCGAGCGCCAACGATGACACCAACGCATCAGCTGGTCGTGACATGAGTTCGGCACAAGATGATCTGGCAGCGGCGCCAAAGAAAAAAGCGGCACCAAAAAGTGACGTTGGCGAAGTTGACATGAGCAGCCAACAAAAGCCATTTGAAGACGATCTTCCGTTTTGACAGATGTGCATAATCTGTTAAAATAGTGCTTCAAATACAGCATTAAGTGATGATGTGCCTCACCGAGTGGGGCACATTCTTTTTCAAACGGCAGGTAAGGATTACAAAAACCATGGCAAACGATACCAACGTAGCGCAATCATACGCTCTTTTTAAAACCGGCGGCAAACAGTACCAAGCAGTTGTTGGTAAGACCCTTGCGGTAGAAAAACTTGCTGGCCAAGCAGGGGACACCGTAGAGTTCAGCGATGTATTGCTGCGCAAGCACAGCGACGACAACGTCGAAATCGGTGCGCCATTCCTGGAAGGTGCAATTAAAGCATCTATCGTCAAGCAAATGAGAGGCCCAAAGATTGTGGTTTTCCGCCACAAGCGTCGTAAGAAATCACGCGTACGCAACGGCCACCGTCAGCCACAAACCGTGGTCCGCTTCGAAAGCACCTAAGTAAGCTTAACTGCTTATAACTTTACTACAAAAAAGCCCCAGATAATCTGGGGCTTTTTTGTATCTGATTTGGTATTTGTGGGAGAGAGGCAAGTTATGCTTCATCATCTGATGATCTACTGGAATCCTTTTGTAAGGAGAACCTCTCTACTATCTTACGAAAAACCCATCTTTCACCATCGCTATTATCTTCATTGCCTGATTGGGCTGCTTATAGCAGCAGTCAAAGAGTCCATGGTGAGAAATCTCGCAACAGTTTCTGCTCTTACATCCACAATATTTTCTAGCTCAAGTCCTATTTCGTAGCGTTTGGGACTAGTTGGGATAACTGTTGTCCAGTGTATAAGGAGCCTGTCAAAGCTACTCAGAGCTTCATCTGGTGTATCGCCGAGCTCTGGAGACAGTGATCTACGCACTACTTTTACAGCACCTTTTCTGGCGTTAATATCACTTTGACTTTCGGGGTAGGGCGCAGTAAGAAGAGTAACTGCTGCTTCTAGTGGGCTCTCTTCTGCTGCATAAGTATTGGTGTACAACAGGAATGCGACTAGACAAGAAGCAACTTTGAGACGATTATAGAATGAGCGGGACATAGAAGCCTCCTTCTGGATAGAGTTAAAAGAGCTATGCCGTACAGCCAATGCAGATGATGACAGAAGATTGCTACCTGTCAAAGGCGCTGCTTCCCCTCTACCACTCACTGACGAGTGCCAAGTCTTTGTTGGCACCGCAAATAACCATGATATCTTCTTCGGTGATAACATATTCAAGGCCAACCAGATTGACTTCGTCGGCGTTATCCTCTTTTTTGATAGCGATACAGGCCACATTGCGTGACTTACGCAGCTGCAGCTCAGCGATGGTTTTACCGACAAAGCTTTCAGGAGCTTTAACGTGGGTAATGGCAAAGTTATCGCTGATAGGGATGTAGTCACTGAATTTCAGGCTGAGGCTGTTGGCAAAGCGGATTCCGCTGTCACGCTCCGGGGTAATTACCTTGTCAGCACCGGTTAGCTTCAAAATATCTTCGTGAATTTTGTTGCGGGCACGAGAGATTACATAGGGGATGTTCAGATGTTTTTTTAGAATAGCGGTTAGAATGATCGACTGAGTAAAACTTTCACCCATCGCCACTACGACGGTATCCATTTCTTCGATACCCATAGCGCGCAGCGCCTCTTCATCTTCGATGCGAAAGCAAACCGCTTGGGTTACTTTATTACGAATGGCCTCTACTGTTTTTTCATCATCGTCGACGGCTAGTACTTCGATGCCGTTCTCGGCAAGCTTGACTGCCATTTGAAAACCAAAACGTCCCAGACCAATCACACAACACTTCATAAAGTTTCCTTACCCAAGTAGTACACGTTCTTCGGGATATCGATACAGATGTTTTTGTTTGCTGCTGCGCAGCGAAAGGACTAGTGCCAGCATGCCGATACGGCCGGCAACCATAGAAAGCATGAGCATAATTTTGCTGCTGATACACAACGCTGGCGTGATACCAATGGTGATGCCGCAGGTAGAGAACGCCGATACCACCTCAATCAGAATGTGCAAGAATGGGATGGTTGGCTCAAGAAGGAGCAGCGTAAAGGTGCCAATGGTTATCCAGGCAAGGGCGATGGCAATAATAGCAATAACCTTATACATCTGATCATTTGGAATGGTGCGACCGCCCATCTCGATAGAGTCACGGTTTTGACTGATGGCGCCAATAGCGGCACAAAACAGAGCAAAAGTAGTTGTCTTGATACCTGAACCGGTAGAGCCAGGGCTGGCGCCAATGATCATAAGACCAATCAGCAGCAGCCAGGTAGCGTTTGCCACTTGAGAAAAGTCTATAATACCAAAGCCGGCACCGCGCATAGAGACTGCCATGAAAAATGAGTTCAGCATGCCTTGCGGGCCGCTCATATCTTTCATCGCGTGTAGATGCTCAATGCCCCAGATACATAACGTACCAAAAGCTACTAGCATCACAGAGGTGGACAGAACAATACGCGTATGTAGAGAGAAACTAAAGAGGGGGCATGCTTGATTGCGCAGCCAGGCCCAAGTATTGCGCAGACTGTGGGCCAGCTCATACCACACAATAAAGCCAATACCACCGGCGATGATGAGAAAGGCAAGCGGAAACAACACGCCGGGACTGCTGCTAAACGCATGCATGGTACCATCAGAGAATAAGCTTATACCGGCGTTACAGAAGGCGGATACCGAGTGGAAGATAGCGTAGAACCATGCCTGCCCACTTGGCATGACGGTTTTAAAGGTTTGATACAAAATGCAGGCGCCGATTGATTCGAGGCCCAGGGTGACGACAATGATCAGGTTGAGGAATGAGCGAATCTTGCTCCACGAGTCAAATTCAAACAGTTGGCCAGCGATTAGCTTGCTGGTCATGCGCATATTGGTAAAGAGTGATGCCAGAAAAAAGGAGAACGTCATCAGCCCCAGACCACCAATTTGCATCAGGACCAAAATGACGCAATGGCCAAAGAAAGAGAACGAAGCCAGTGGCACTGTTTGTAGGCCGGTAACACAGACCGTTGAGATAGTAGTGAACAGGGTGTCAAAAAAAGAAACAGGCACCACTTGTGCAAACGGTAGGCTAAGCAGCACAACCCCGCACAGGGTGATACCAAGAAGCGACAGCAGCAACGTGCGGCCGGGTGAGAAGGTGGACATGAGAGGCATTTGTATACTCATGTGGATAATCGTACCCCGGTGCTACAGGTCGGTCAACAGAATATGGGATTTATTTGCAGAGTAAGGAAATACTCCCCGGGCTTGCCCCGGGGTCTGGTTAGATGGATCGCTCGACATGCGAGGATGACACTATGATCCCAGTCGTTTGCCAACCTTAGCAGCCAATCCCTCAATTGATACGCGAGACTGCTCCAGCGTGTCGCGATCACGAATAGTCACGCAGTTGTCATCTTGGCTGTCAAAGTCAAAGGTCACACACAACGGTGTGCCAATCTCATCTTGGCGGCGGTAACGCTTACCAATCGAGCCAGACTCATCAAATTGTACACGATAGCCCGCTGCGCGCAGCATGTTGTAGACCTCACGTGCGGGGGCACTAATCTTTTTGACCAATGGTAGTACCGCGATACTGATCGGTGCCAGCGCTGGCGCTAGTTTTAGTACCGTACGTGTGTCACCTTCGATTGTTTCTTCGCGATAGGCATCGCACAGCAGCGCAAAGAAGAGGCGGCCGACACCCACCGAACACTCGATGACCTCAGGGGTGTAGGTGCTATTGGTTTCTTGCTCAAAGATATGCAAATCTTTGCCAGAGTGCTTGGTATGCTGGGTGAGATCAAAGTTGCCGCGGTGCGCGATACCTTCTAACTCTTTCCAACCAAACGGGAATTGGTATTCCACATCGGTGCAGACGGTAGAGTAATGCGCCAGCTCATCGGCGTCATGTGGACGGAAGCGTAAATTCTCTGGACGCAGGCCCAGTTTTTTATAGAAATTGCCTTGGCGTTGTTGCCACTCTTCAAAGTAGCGCGGTGCATCCTCAGCCTTACAAAAGAACTCAAGCTCCATTTGTTCAAACTCACGAACGCGGAATAAGAATTGTTTTGGGGTAATTTCGTTACGGAACGCTTTACCTATTTGGCCAATACCAAATGGCATCTTGACGCGTGTGCTCGAAATAACATTTTTAAAGTTAATGAAGATCGACTGTGCCGTTTCGGGGCGCAGATACGCTTTGCTGCTGCCATCAGACATGGCACCCAGGTTGGTTTCAAACATCAGATTAAAATCGCGCGCCTCGGTCCACGCCTTATTGCCGCAGTTAGGGCAATTTTTTTTTGGATCAACGCTGCCATCATCGGCGCGATAGCGCTTTTTGCAAGAGGTACAGTCAATCATTGGGTCAGAAAAACCTGCCAGGTGGCCAGATGCGGCCCAGGTTGCGGCAGGGCCCAGCAGGGCGCCGTCCATTTCAACCATTTCTTCCGGAAAAGAGTTCATGTGCGCGCGCCAGGCGTCTTTAATATTACGCAGCAACTGGCAGCCTAATGGACCGAAATCATACACCCCGTTGATCCCTGAATAAATGTCGGCTGAAGCGTAGGCAAAGCCACGACGCTTACAAAGAGAGACGATTTTTTCCAGCGTTACGGTTGGGGCTTTTGTATCGGCCATGAGACTCTTTCTATGGTTGGAGTGGATCTTCGACAAGCGAGGATGACGATTAAGAAAGGCGGTAGTATAGCAAGTGAAGGGGAAAAGTCACTGCTGGATACGGAAAAGGACCCAACTGCAGGTAATACAATTGGGTCCTTTTTAAAGTCTGTAAGAAAGCAGAGATGATTGCTTACGCAGCGCCCGTCATATTCATAAACTGCAGCGTTGGTATAGCTTGTCCCGCGAACAAAGAGTTTGAGGTGTTCACCGACGGCGTGTGCACAATCAGTGTTTCGCGGATGGTTAGCTCACGAATTTTACAGACAACGTCGTTACTTGGTGAGGCAATTTGTATGCCTTGGTTTATGAACATGCCGCCGATGGCATCTTGCGCCTGCAGAGTGACAGTAGCGGCACAAGCCAGTGAAAGGAGAAGAGCTTTTTTCATTGCTTTTATAAACATACAATCCCCGAAAAATGTTGGTTATAGTGAAGATAAAATCGTAGCATGCGGAAGGAGAAAGTCAATTTAGCCTATTGTAAAGGCGTTTTTAGGGTTTACAAGTTGGGGTAAAGCGCTAGACTAGCAGCCCTATGTACAACGAATATGTTTTTGCCGTTCACCTTTTATTTTTGCTTAGTGCCACGTATGGTGCTTTTCTTATTGATCGCACGCTGCTGCAGGCACTGATTTGCCTACAAGTAGTCTGTGCCAATCTGTTTATCGTCAGACAAATGACGTTGTACAATTTGATTGCGTGTGGTGGCGGCATGTAT
>JASFWT010000093.1:0-4096 GCA_050049075.1 Candidatus Babelota bacterium
TGAAACGGCGGCCCACGAACTTCGTATCTCACAGACAGCGGTGCGTAAATTAGAAGAAACATTAGCGTACCGCTGTGGCTACCCTGGCACGTGGCCCGCGACTACACTCACCACTAGGGAATCATAATGCGTACAAAAATTATTCTTTTTATTCTTGGCCTTGTAGCAGCTGGCACTACTTTTTACCTGCAGCGTCGCCGCCCCGTCGGCAATTCTGGTTTGGCTCATGAGCGCTCTCCCCTGACTACCGTCACCCCAACAAAAAGCACCATTCGTCACACCGTTGCCACCTCTGGCATGCTACAGATTAAAGACAGTACCCGCATTGGCAGCTTGGTGGCCGGTACGGTGAAACAGATTTTGGTAAAAGAAAATGATTACGTTACCAAGGGACAGCTGTTGGCTGTTTTGGATAATGGTAAAGATGATAACGCCATCCTGCATGCAGAGGGACAACTCATACGAGCGCAAGCCCAACACGACTACCTACGGGCAATTCATGAACGCCAGCATGCGCTGTATGAAGAGGGGCATATTTCTTCACAAGAGTACGAAGAGGCATACCGCAACTGGCAAGTAAGCCTCGGTGACCTGCGCAGCGCACAAGCAAACCTTAACTTAGCCAAGACAGAGTTTGAAAACACGCGCATCAAAGCACCGGAAGATGGCATTATCATCGCCGTGGGCATCAAAAAGGGCGTTCGCGTTACCACCGACTTAAATGCCACCGTTTTATTTGAAACGGCGCAAGATGTAACACAAATGGAAGCGGAACTTGATATCGACGAAGGTGACGTTTGTCACATCAAAAAAGGCCACAAGGTTAACTTTACCGTTGATAGCTATCCCGGCCGCATATTCAAAGGGATCTTGTCTGACATTAGCTTCTCACCAACACGCAGCGGCAACGAACTGGTCTACCGCGCGCTGCTGGATGTCGACAATCAAAAACTCCTCCTGCGCCCCGGCATGACTATTCATGCAACTATCAAAGTTGCAAAGGCAAAAGACGCACTGAGCCTCGCGAACCAAGCACTGTACATGGAAGAGGATGAGGTAGCCGCAGCCGCCGGCCTGCTGGGGTATGAATGCGCCCCACTGGGCAAAGCAGCCAAAAAACAACTGTGTAAAGGAACCGATAAAAGTGAAGGTAGTGGTGAAAACTCTAGCGCAACCGACCTCAAATATGTCTGGACCGTTGAAGGAAACAAAATAGCAGAGAAAGCCATTCGCATTGCCGCCCGTGATGACCAAAAGGTCGAGGTGCGCAGCGGCCTCTGTGGCGAAGAGGCCTGTCTGATTGATATTGTGCAAGATGATAAGATGAAAAAACATTATAAAAACATCTTCAAAGGATCGCTGTAATGCACATGCCACTGTTTTTATTTGGCACCGCGGTACGCAGTCTTGCGCAACATAAAGGTCGCTCACTGTTGACGATCTTAAGCATTATTGTGGGCATTGCTGCCGTCGTTGCCACCCTGGCAATAGGCAAAGGGGCCGAAGAGAAAATACGACGCCGCATTAACGGTATGGGTACCAACATGCTCTTTGTACATGTGGGAAACAACCTAAACACCGGCGCCACCACGCAAACTAAAAAAACAAGTACTCACTGGCTACGCATGAGTGACCTGAACTCTTTTAAGGCGCTGTGCCCGCAAATCACGCATATTTCCCCTGTTCATAACATTCCAAACAAGCTGGTTCGCTATAACAATAAACGTATAATTGCGCCCATTACCGGCTGCGCCTCCTCGTACTTTCATATTGGCCGTCGCCAAATTGGGCTGGGCCGACTATTCACACCACAAGATGAAGCAGAGCATGCCAATGTGGTGGTGCTCGGCAGCGACGCGGCGCTAGAGCTCTTTAAAGGCGCTAACCCGCTGGGCAAAACACTCATGATCAAAAAAATACCGTTTACCGTGGTTGGCGTGTTACAGGAAGCGGAAAACTTCACCTCGTTTCGTAATAAAAACATGGAGTTGTACGTCCCGTTTAGCACCAGCAAGCGCAAGCTGACCAAAATGCCGCTTGATTTAGTGAGCGGCCTTGCCCTTTCTGTCGGCAAGGCTACCGACCTGGAAAAAGTAGAGCGCAGCATACGACGGGCGCTACGCAACCGACATAGCCTGCAGCCGGGAGAGCCTGATGATTTCACCATTTGGAACCAACATGGTATGGCGCAGGCGGCACAAGAGTCATCGAGCGTCTTTAATCTGTTCTTATTCATCGTCGCCTCGCTGTCCTTACTAGTGGGTGGCATTGGCGTCATGAACATCATGCTGGTATCGGTCACCGAACGAACCAAAGAAATAGGTATTCGCATGGCGCTGGGCGCCCCACCACCAATGATTTTGTATCAATTTTTAATAGAATCGGTCCTGCTGTGCTGTGTCGGTGGCATCATCGGCATCGGCCTGGGTGTCAGTGTGCCGGTATTGGTTTCGAGCTTGACCGGCTGGGAGGTGATTGTATCACCCGGCAGCGTGTTAATGGCGTTAGTAATTACCACTGCTATCGGGGTCTTTTTCGGCTACTGGCCGGCTCGTAAGGCATCTCGCCTGGCTATTGTGGAGGCATTGATAGATCGATGATCACCTGCACCAACCTCTCCAAATTTTACCAACATGGCGACACTATCGTCACCGCCCTGCATGATACCTCGCTCACCATCACCGCTGGTGAGTTTGTCGCGCTGACCGGTCCTTCTGGCTCTGGTAAATCAACGTTAATGCATCTGCTGGGCTGCCTCGATAGTCCTACCTCAGGCGACTACTGCCTAAACAACATTAACGTCAGTAACTACACACCAGCGCAGCTGGCAGCGATTCGCAACAAATATATTGGGTTTATCTTTCAGCGATTTCATCTGCTACCAACACTGACGGCAGCAGAAAATATTGGCCTACCGCTGCGCTATGCCGGCGTCAGGAGCGATACAGTTGCACGCAAGGTAAAAACGGCCCTCTCGCAGGTGCAGCTGACGCATCGCGCCGACCATCATCCCTATCAGCTCTCTGGCGGCCAGCAGCAACGTGTAGCCATTGCCCGTGCACTGATTACGACACCAAAGCTGTTATTAGCCGATGAGCCAACCGGTAATTTAGACTCACAAACTGGTGAAGCAATCATGACATTGCTTAACAACATTCACCGCGAACGCGGCATGACGATTGTCATGGTTACCCATGAAAAAGAAATTGCCGCCCATGCTGGGCGGCAAATTCATATGTTAGACGGTAAAATTCGGTAAGGAGAGTTAGAGCTCTTCGGCGCCCCTGGGAATCTCATTACGCACACCAAGTGTACCATATTGTTTTTGATCACTCTCCATAGACATCTGAGGAGGAGAGCTTGGTAGCACACTACTTGGCGTTCGTTGGGGTGTTGCAGGCGGTGTCTGTGGTTCATCCCCCAAAAAGGACCCTTCTGTTCCATTAACATTAGGTGATGCAACAGACCTAGGTGTAGTAGTATGAGGTTGTTTACCGCAATCTACAAAGCTGTCGTTAGTACTATTACTACCAGCTGCTGCTCTCATACGATTCACTAACAACACAAGCGCGGCAATCAACGCAGCTGTTGCCGTAGCACCGCCAACATACTTAGCATTACGGCCCAGTTTTTTACGATTAAAGATTTCGCGACCAAACCAGTTCTTCATGCGCTGCATGCGACTTGGTTGTTTATTATCTGCAGCTGCGCCTTTCTTTGCAGCAGCCGCTTTGCGAATAGCAGTTCGCTTTGTGCTTGCTGATTGTCGAGCCAGTGCGTCTACCTGTGATGCGCTACTTAACAACGCGGTGACTACCAATACATTGATCAATTGTGTGTGTTTCATAATTCCCCCTCGAATAGTATGTAATAATGCACATTTAGTGTGCGCAATTTAATGCACAAAAAACAAGTTCTCGCACAAATTGATTACTTATCTTGTTGTTTTTTAGATACAATAAGACATCAATAGTAACATTTTTCATAAAAATCACTAGGGGGAACCATGAAAAAACACCTACTTCTACTGGCACTTTGTGCCTTTCAAACAAATCTTTTTGCTCGTTTTGATACCGCGAACCTCGCACGCTCAGTT
>JASFWT010000052.1:0-5727 GCA_050049075.1 Candidatus Babelota bacterium
CGTAATGCTTTCCTCTATCGAGGGAGCAGCGGTGACATCGGTTATCATTAAGGGGGTAAACAACGAGTTTGCAACAATCCCTGGTGTGTTGGAAGATGTCCTGCATATCGTGCTGAATATCAAAGACATTGTTGTAAAGAACAAGACTGGCCAGCCTGGCACCATGCGTTTGCATGTCAAAGGTGAAGGCGCTGCTCGCGTTGCTGATATCGCGACCGATGATCACCTGGAAGTCATCAACACCGATCACGTTATCGCAAACCTGGCGTCTGATGGTGAGTTGGAAATGGAGTTCTTCGTAGAAATGGGTCGTGGCTACCAGCCAGCGCAATGGCCGCAAGGTAAGTCGCTGCAACCAGAAGGACGCATCTACATCGACGCAATGTTCTCGCCAATTCGTCGTGTTGAGTACCACATCGAAAAGACTCGTGTGGGTGACAACATTGACTATGACAAACTGTGCTTGGCAATCACTACCGATGGTTCTATCCATCCGCAAGAAGTGGTGCACTACTCAACATCAGTACTGCGCACACAGTTCGAGCACTTTCTGTCAGCAAAAGAAATTCCCTTCAATGAAATTTCCAAAGTCGAAGAAACCAAAGTACAGCGTAGTGCTGCAGCATCACAAACAGGCCCAACAAAAGGTCTGCCAGTTGAACTGTTCCTGCGCCCAATCGATGAACTTGAATTCTCTGTTCGTGCACACAACTGCTTGATTGGTGCCGGCGTGAAACGCGTTATCGACCTGGTAAACTTGACTGATGAAGATGTATTAAAAATCAAAAACTTTGGTCGCAAGTCGCTGCGTGAAGTCAAAGAAATTCTGCAAGCGTTCAGCCTTCATCTTGGCATGAACGTGAAAGAGCTTGACCTGAAGCGCCTGATCAAAGAGCAAGAAGAAGACGTTTAGAGGAAGGCACACATGAAGCATCAAAGTGGGTATAAAAAACTGAACATTCGTAGCGCGCACCGCCGTGCGTTGCTGCGTAACCAGGTGATTCACCTCGTTAAGTATGGTGTGCTGCAAACAACCAAGCCACGTGCGAAAGCGGTTCAACGTCTTGCAGAAAAGATTGTGACCATTGCACGTAAAGGTGCAGACTTTAACACCATTCGCCGCGTAAACCAATTGTTGCCATATGACAAGGATGCCTGCAAAAAGCTGGTAACCGAAGTGGCACCAAAATATGTAGACCGTCCAGGTGGGTACACACGTACCATTCCACTGGGACGCCGTCAAAGCGATGGTGCACCAATCCTGCGTTTGCAGTGGGTTGACTAATACGTCGACTTGATAAAAGATAAAAATCCCCGGTGAGTATCGCCGGGGATTTTTTTTGTTCTCGCGAGACTGCGATCAAGAGGAAGAATGTATGAGGACTTTTCTTTTTTTGTTCTTTCTTTTCTTTGTGGCCTATTTGCTTCCTGCATCTTTGCACGCAAGTCATGATGAACCAGTAAGGCGAGTAACTATTGGTTCAGCTGCCTATAAAGTAGTGAGCAATGAATCTGTTTCTTCTGAAGGGCCCGTAGATGATCTCATAGCAAAAATGGAAGTAGCGAAACTCGTGAGTGAGATAGTTTGCAGGAGTAAAGAGAGAGCTTTCTTTGTAAAAATTGCCGATGCCAAGAAGATGACCACGCTTGTCAGATTCGCAAAAGATCAGGCTGTTGGAAGTGACGGAATACTGAACGGGTTTTTTCTTTAGGGCAAAAAACTAGTGGGAGTAGAAAGATTAAACTTTGTGGTAGCCAGCGCCGGTTTTGTCATTGGTACTGTTTTCTATCTTTATGCTTGCCTATGCTGTGAACCAGAAAGACGGGGAGATATCTTTGGTTGTTTGGTATTTGAGGTAGATCAAGAGGTACTGTTTTCTGGAAAAGAACTCCTGGGCGAGCACGCAGCAAGCAAGCACGCTGAACAGGTATGGCAACAGCTGCGGGTGACCAGTCGCATTGCCAGAAATCGTTGCTAAGCAATGTTGCGCTGTCGTTGCTTGAGTAAGAGGTTACATGCTGGCGTAGGCAACTTTTTTTTGATGAGCTATACTTCCATCTCTTCTGAAATATTCAAAAAACGTTTTAAGAGTTTCTCATGTTAACCAACGAACAAATCACCGAACAAATCGAAGAAGTACTCGAATCACTTGAGCCGTATTTTATGATGCATGGTGGGCAAATCACCTTTGATCGTTTTGAAGAAGGTACGGTCTACGTCAAGCTCAGTGGTAATTGTGGTGGGTGCCCCTCTTCCAGTTACACTCTCAAGATGCTCGTTGAATCAGAGCTCAAAAAAGAGATTCCTCAGGTCGAAACCGTGGAAGAAGTTCTCGACTAAAAAATACATCATTCTGTTTACAAACAGGGCAATTGCGTTCAAAAATGCGCCGTCGGTACCAAAACATCATGGAGAGTGGCGTATGCTTAAGAAATCCTTATGTGTATTAATAGTGTGTATATGGGGGGGCAGTGCATATGCAGTGTTTGACTTTGATGATCAATCCTCTCGTATTCTTATCGAGGACGCTGAGCTTAATATTGATGTCGCATCTCAGACAATTGATGGTTCGATCGAAACAAGAGGTACCGGTACAACCAGTGGGTTACCGCTTATTCTGAGCAAAGCAGTTCTTATCAAAGATGGCTCACGAGCAGTTATAACGGGTGAGTATGATGGCAGCGCCGGCCCTGACATTACCTTGTCCGGTGATGATACTCTTGAGGGACGTGATGGCTTTGTACTTGATACTGTTGCTGTTTCAGGAACAAATAATACGATTGCCGGGGACCTTGTTTTTAGTGAAGATCTGACCTTGCTAAGTGGTGTCGGCGTTAACCTAAAACTTAACCAGCGAATGAATAAGTCAGTCGTGCTTGATAGTGGTACGCTGACTCTTAAAAAAGATCTGCGTTTTGATGCGGATACCTATATTAAAGGGTCTGGCACTGTTGCCGCTGGCGCCTATTCAGTTTTTCTTGCAAATTCTTATGCCAGTGCATTGACCAGCACATTGACCTGGCAGTCAGCTAGAGGCATCGTGCTTGGTGGCAGCACAACGCTGAATAGTACGTGGACTTTTTCCGGCACCAATATTATTGATGGTCGTGGACAAACTTTAGAGCTTGGCAGCAGCGGAGTGCTGTCTATTGCAGCCGACAGTACGCTGGAATTACGTAATGTGACACTGCGTGGGCTGACCAATACAAAAATTATATTTGGTAACGCCAATGCAACCCTCAAGATTGATGGGTGTACGTTCTATCTCGGTGGTGCACTCACGACGACATCGGGTAAAGTCACCGTGGTGAATGATACAACATTTGTACACCGCTCCTACGATTGGACATTTTCTAGTAGCGGTGTTTTGACCGTTGATGGCGCAACCCTTTTCCTCAATAATCTTACTAATGATACCGAGGCAACCTTGGGAACTATCAAGGCACCAAACGCTATCTTCATAAATCACGAGAAACAACCTGACAATATTACGGCAAACCTCACCGCAGGTAATCTGATTACCCCTAATCTTGGTATTGTAACGGAGGTAAGTGAGCGAGTTGTTGATGGCGTTACGGTGGTTGAAGTGGAAACAGCGCCAACGCTGACAAAAAGTTCGCTGATGGGGCCCGGTGACAAAATTGAGGTGACGGCAACAGAGACAATTGATGGTAAAGGTTCTCGTATCTTCTTTGGCCGCACCGCGACACCGCAACTAACAGTGGCTGCAGGAAAAACTCTTACGCTAAAAAATATTGAGTTACATGGCTTGACTGACACCTCAATAGATCTTGGTGCCGCTGCGAAGATTCGTGTTGAAGAGAATGTTATCTTTACACTTAATGATGATATGACCTGGGATGTTGAGCAGCTTGAAGTCGCTGATGATGTTGTCTTTCAGATTAGGGGAAGTGGCAAGCGCCGTCGATTTCGGCTTTCCTCACCAGCCATTGGTGAGCGACCTCACGAAATCGAGTATGAAAAACATTTAAATATTGGTACCGGCTCAGTGCAGCTACAGAATGCAATCTTAAGTGGTACTCAGCATGTGTTATACGGCAGCAAGATTGTTGACGGTAAAAAAGTGGTTGGTGCATTAGTGCTTGCGGGTAATGCAACGCTGGAGATCGAACGCTCCATTACTGACCTACATACTGTTGTTGCGGGACAAGGCAATCAATTGCAAGTGATGCGTAGTGATGTAACGCAAATTGGCTCGCTCTCTTTTGATGATTACAGTGTCAATGATATCTCGCTCCGCTTTGCGTTACCAAGTACCTATAATGGGACCCCGCGTATTCATTTTGATGATGAGTATCTCTCTGTTTCTTCAAAGTATGGACAAGCAAAACTTGTTTTTGAGGATAGCATTGTGCGTGTGCGTAACAAGGGCGCTAACTCAGTAATTTTTGGGGAAAACAGCATGCTGCGTGGTCATATGCTGGAAGTTGAAGAGTACCCATTCAAACAAAAAGACAAGCGTTTCTCTATCTATACCGGCACGCGAGTAAATAGCAACTTGGCTGAAGGGGCAATCGCCTTTGATGAAACACTGCAAGAAATTATGCGCGGTGGTATGCACGGCACAATGCCACTGACTACAACCTATACGCTGGCCCGTGAAGCTGTGTTTGAGGGACTGTATGGTGACCTCGCATATGATGAGAATGAACTACGCGGTCTGTTGCTGCCCGATGAAACATTTAAAACAGTGCTTAAATATGTCAGTGCTTTTGCATTGCCACCACTGCGTGGCAATATCATGCTGCAAAGTTCAGAGGGAGATATCTATCGCAATATGCGCATCTCGCCTGATGCCCCGCTTAACCTCACTCTTGAAAATGCTGTCTCTGTGCAGCAGGCAGAGGCACCAATGACGGTGAAAAATACTGATATTATTAATGTGCGCGGTGGCTCACTCTTTGCGCCAAACAGAATCTCACTACGTGATGAAACAACGATTAACGGCAAGCTGTTGCTTGATGATTATGCGGTACTGGTATTTGATTTTAGCACTGCTGCAACACCTCCAACAGTAACTATTGGTGCCGATGCTCTTATCGAGTGTGGTAAGGGGAGCATACTGGCCTTTAGTGGAAAAGGGGTGGTTACCTTTGCTGATGGTGTTACGTTAAACTTAGGAACAAGTGATGCAACTATCCTGTATACCAACGGTGCCGAGTGCGTACTCAGTGGCGGACAGCAAGTAACAACACGCGGCGAGGGGACTATTGAGTTCGCTGATGGCGCACGTCTTATTGTTGAAAATGGTAGTTCATTTATTTGTGGCACAAAAATAACCGACACACTGGGCATGCGCGTAATGACCAGTGCCAGTGTACGTGTCGGACAAGATCTTGGTAATACAACGGTAACCGATCGCTCTTATATTTCTTTTGCCGGTTCGCGAGGCACCCTTGATTGCTCTCGATTTGGTAGCTTTGTTATTAGCACGAATGGCGCTCTTGAATGTAATGTCCTGCGTGGCGCTGCGCGTCCCGGCAAGATGAATAATATTGATCTAAGTATGGGTGGCTCACTCTTTATTGGTGATGGTGGACAGCTTACGCTTGGTGAGAACGCTGGCGGCATGGGTGGTACCTCATGGAACATGCTTGGTGGCACCATCGGCGGTGCTGGTACGGTGGCGCTGCATGATTCATTGCTAAGCGGCAAGGTCCAGCCAGCGTTGTTTTCAGCATCGCTGGTAACAAGTGAATCACTCG
>JASFWT010000053.1:0-5690 GCA_050049075.1 Candidatus Babelota bacterium
AAACACGTAACAGTCAGCGTGACTTTAACCAATCCTTTGATTTTGATTTTGTGTATCTTGCCAGCGATGCGGCGCAGTATCTGGTGGACTGTGGCGTGCAGCTAGTTGGCATCGATGCGCTTGGGATTGAGCGAAACCAAAAAGATCACGCCACGCACCGCATATTACTTGGTGGTGGCGTGATGGTTATAGAAGGGTTGCGTTTAGGCCACGTTACCCCTGGTGGGTATCAGCTTGGCTGCGCGCCGTTGCTTATTCAGCAGGCGGAAGCGGCGCCATGTCGTGCATGGCTGACTCAATTATAAGGCCATTAAGGTACGCAATAGTTGCTTCATAGCTCTGCGTACAGGGTTTTTCTTTTCCCGGATCACCGAGAAGCTCTCGCTTATACAGTGCTTTCACGTATCCGCGAGCAAGGTATAACTCAAGATCTGTTTGCAGCGCTTTTGTATTCATAACACTTCGCACACGTTCATCAAGCATGAAGTATTTTACCTCAGTAGGGTAGTCATGTTTTTCAACAAGGTGATCGCGGTATGCCTGTGCCGCTACTCGTACCAGAGCGCTTGCGGCATCTGCGGTTAACTGCGGTCGCGATGGCGAATGCGGGGTGCTGTGTATGTATAGCGGTGAGAGAAAAGTGGTGAACACAAAGAGAGAAAGTAGACAGACAGTTCTACTTTTTTTTTCGATGCTTATCCTCGTTATCATGGGGTGTCTCCTTAAGGATGCGGGCAAAAAGCCCGGTGGTGTAAGCCTTAACGGCGAGATAACGAGATTGATTATATATTCTTAGTGTAATAAATAGCAAGTTGAATTTGTGCGCAGATGATTTGTTAATAGAAAAGAGCGGCTGAGTTTTTATGTACTCAGCCGCTCTTTTCTATTATTTGTTTTGTTTATTTTTACTTGGATGGCAAGGGGAAACCAGGAGCTTTATACCGCTGCAGGTATGTAATCATGTTGTTTGACCACTCGAAATGCTTATGACCTTTGTAAGTAGCTTCTCTAAAGAAAGATGCGTAGGTCCATAGCTGATCAAGTGTGAATTGCCAATAGCCTCTCATTTGTTCATCATCGGTGAGTGTGCAAATAGCTGTCAGGAAGTTAAACATGCGTACGAGACCAACAAGAGACTCTTTCCTGCCCCCGGTGAGTTGACCAGAGAGTACTTTTTCAGCTTGCCCAAGAAGATCGTTTACCATACAGTTTTGTTCCGGTAAAAAGACGGGCATTGTTTCTGCTTGCTGGGGAGTAAGACCATACAGTTTTGCGTTTTCTACAAGATGCATGCGGTACTCCATAACAAAAACTTTTCCATATTCAGCAACATCGCCAACAGAAGGAATGTGTATTTCTCCTGGCGCAGGGCAGCCTGGTTTTGGTACTGGCTGATGATCAGCTGGCGGTAAGGTGGGTTCTTTTGGCGTAGATGCTTCAAAGATAACCTTTGTTAGTGACAGATCTTTTTCTTCTACCGAGTCTGGCAGTGCTTTAACCCATTCTTGGTTTTTACACAATGCAGAAAACGCCCCCTTATTATTCGTACCTGCTGTTTCTTCAGGAAATTTTTCGCGGTACAGCTGAACCATTTTATTTGCCCACAAAGGAAGTTTTTCTGGTTTTGGCGGACATACTTTTTTAACAACCACGCCTACTCCTGTACCGCGTGCATGTGGCGGTGTTGCTGCAGCGCCGCCCCCTCGAGAAGGTGGTGCTGTTGGAATTGGGTTGCTGGCAAATGGTAAGTCTACTTTTCCAGAAGGAGGTGTTGCCGGTGCTGGAGTAGCGGCTGCAGAGGCTGCGTGGGGCGCAGCCATTTTTTTGTGGACGCTTTTACCTTTTGGCGTTGCAGGAATTGGGTTGCTGGCAAATGGTAGCGCAATTCCCTTGCCGGTAGAAAATGCTGGGGCAGCGGCAGCGGCAGCGGCAGGGGTTGTTGGTTTCTTGCTGCGGCGCTTACCTTTAGGTGTTGGGGGAATGGATTTGTTTGTAAATGGTAGCTGAGGCTTGCTACCAAAAGAGAGTGTTGGCGGTGCAGCAGCGGTTCCCCAGGAAGTAAGGCCGGGGTGAGTTGGTGCGGGGGTCAAGGTTGCGTGTCCTGCTGCAGAGGCAGCAGCTGTGTTATTGGTAGGCATGAGATCGCTCACCTCTGCAGCAGCCGCCTTGGCAAGTCTTTGCAGAAAGGGAGGTGGCGCTACTGTTTGACTTTTTTCTCCTTCAGGAGAAGAAAGAAGTTGTGGTGGTTCGGTGCGGCTTACAAAAGGTCTTTTATTTTCTGCTGATGCCGCTGATGCCGCTACGGCATCAGCGTTTTTTCTTTTTGGTGATGGGCCATCCATTGAAAGAAGAGGTGCGTTGGCAAGGCACGCAACAATAGCAAGCAAGGTGCTTTTTTTAATCATAAGTACTTTCCGTCGTAATAAGTCTTTGCAGTAAAGAGGTCGCGGCGCGCATTATTTTTGCGCCAATGTGTGGTGAGCGCTTTTTGCACATATAGAGTTATATATGCCAAAGCGTTTTGTAGATTATAGACACAAATAGGATGAAGTAAAGAAACAGCGAAAAGGGGTTGTTTTTGTTGTTATGAAAGCAAAAGAAGTGACGAAGTCGGCCCTCGCACGCAACCCACACGATACTGCGCGCGCTAGAGGTTTCCATCCGAGAAGGCCTAAGGCCGACCTCGTACGTTTTGTGGAGTTGATCCGAGTGTACGGTATTGCTACCATCCACCCACCAGGTGTACATCATAGAGGGGTATGAACCAACTCCAACATCTATGATTTTTTAAAATAAAAGTGTTTTTCTTGTAAGCATCGATCTACGAGAGCGTCCCCCGATCCCCACATTGGCAATTTTCTAAAAACAAAAATGTCTTAGAACGTCCCAACGGGGGCATAATCTATACTGTGTGTAACATTAGTCAATATATTTTTAAAATAATAGAGAGCCGGGTATGCCTCGATCTATAGAGGCATACCAGGTTTTTGCTTCTGTAGAAATACATTCTTTGTTTTTGGTGATGGTTTCTATGTGAAATGGGTTAGTGCTGGTGTGTGGGGTGGTTCAATTTTGCTGAGTAAGTTTGTTGCAAATGCATTGGCTTGCGTAACGTCAGGTGTTTGGGGCTGCGTCTTTATAAAAGCGATATATGCTTGAATAAGTGCTGCCTGGTAACCTGTTTCGCCATCGCGAAGTGCAGTGTCGCTTTGCGTTGCGCAGATTCGAACAAAAAGATCATTTGGCGTTATCGCCCAATCTGGGTTGCCAAGAAATTCTTTGTACTGACGTGATGCTTCGCCAAGTTGTTCCTCTGGAGAGAGTATGTATTGATGTGCAGGCGAGAAGTGTTCACGAGCAGCCGTGCCTGCACGAGGAGGCGAAAATGAGTCCATGGACTTGGTTTCTTTTACACGAGGAGTTGCTGGTGGCGCACCGCTGCTATGGTCGGTAGAAAAAGACATTGGACCAGTGCTGCCATCAAAGACGCTCTGATCCGGTAGCGGACGGCCACTTGGTATCTTATCACCGGCGTACAGCGATGGTGCGCTTACGACAAGGCAGAGTGAAAAAAGACATGATATATTTCGAAACAGTGCAGTGGTGACCATAGATATCCCTCGTTATAGAGCCTATGTACACCTAGTAACCCCCAATTCCTCTGCCGCCTAGTATGCGCGAGCAGGGGTGAGCGAAACAATTATTTATTATTTTCTGTTTCTTGAGCCGCTTGGGAAGCCTTGTGTTGCTTAATTGCTTCGTTGTATTTCAGCAACGCTTCGACGTGTGTCAGTTGCTTGCGATGATTCTCGAAGCTGAACTTGTAGCGAGAGTAGCTGACGTCAAGGTCGCGCTCGATGCGCTTGCTTTGCTTGCGAACCATGCCAACTTTGTGATTGATGTACGCATTGAACTCCGAAGGCTCATGCTTCCATGCTTGCAGGTAGGTTTGTTTTTCAAGAGAGCGATGGTTGGTCAGGTTGCGTACCTCGTGACCAATCTCTTCAAGAAGGCGATCCAGTAGGTCGGAGTACTTTTTCACGCTGTCTTCTGCACGTTGCACGTCGATGTTGACGGTGATTAACTCTGATTTATCAACAGCGGTTACGCGATCACGAATTTCTTCGTGTTGCGCGTTGATTTCTTGTTTGATACCGGTGATTTTTTGAGAAAGAACATTCAGTTGAGAGAGTGTTTTATCAAGTGTTGCACTAGTTGCGTCAGCCATCGGTGGTGCAAACAGAACCAGCTTGCGTCCCGCCTTGTCTAGCTCTTCAAGCATTTTGATAGTGCGCGCGGTTGCTTCCGCCTGCTCTTTTTGTTCTTCAGTAAGCTCTGGTGCTTCTTCTGTTGCTTGGGCTGCATCAATAGTTGGCTCTGTTGCGGCGTCTGTCGCCTCAGATGCTTCGTGTGTTGTTGGTGCTGTTTCTGTTTCAAGAATCATAAGAAAAACCCTTATCCCACCGTGTGATTATGCTGTTTTTACAAAGCAATAGTGTACTGGCTTTTTATGCGCTTGTCACCCCGGGGGGTTATGACCATTATCTCATTGCACAATAGAAAGGTTTGGCCGCAAGGCAAAACAAAACAGAAGAGTGTTTATGTGCTCGAGAAAACCGCTTGTTTGCGCTGCCGAGAGTGGCGTCAAAACAAGCGGTCCTTTTTTTGTGCGTATAGTCAGGGGAATAGGGCGAGTGGAAACGCAAAGAGGCCTGCAGGAGGGCGTGTGTGAGTGTTGCGGCAAAAGTTATGCACATAAATGTGGGTAACTGAAAAACACCGACACTCTTGCCACCATACAGTAGTTGTTTTGGAGTATTGTTCTCTTTTAAGACAGTGATTAAGAGGTTACTGGCACGCGCTTTTTAAAATTCGACATAACCGAAGTGGCGCGACGGGTGTTTGCGAACGCACCTGCCATGATTACAGAGGATCAAGAGGTCCAGGCGGCAGCAAGTGCCTTCGAGGAGGCGGTGACCGAACATATTGTCTACAATGGCGCTGAGGCTGCCGACCATGGACTTGAGATTATTACTGGTGTGCGTGATTCAGATGTTGAATCTGACTTAGATGATGATTAGGCCTACGCCCAGCGCGTCACAATGCAGCTAATCACTGACAGATTAACCGCCCAGTAGCCAATCTCGATCAAGTACAGTTCAAATGATTTCTTTTGCCACAGCACTTGTGAGAACTGCGTGGTCACGACAAACGCCAACCAGTATAGCAGTGCGTGTTCGATGCTGGCGCGGCAGGTCATGATATTAGCCGCATCATTCAGGTAGGCAAGGCACAGTGAAACGGTAAAACCGATGAGTGCCGCTCCAATCAAATGGCCACTATGCATACGAATGTCGCTTGCCTTTAACTTGCTGGCACGAATAAAAGCATTACCAAATAACAGAGGCGAGTACCACAGCATACCAATCAGCATGTGGGCGACGACGCCAGCCAGTAGGCCGACCAGGTTAAATGAGGCGAGATGTGCAAAGAACATAGGTGTTCCTTTCTGATTCCGTACTGTTATCCTGGCGTGCCCAGAATCCAGTTTTACGGGATCCAGTAAAAGTGAATGAATGTTAAAGATACCAACGCCGAAGCGCTGATTTTGAGTATGTCGTTATCGAAACCCCTGTGGCAATGGTCTTTTTCTTTACAAAACCTTCGGCTGCGGTAGAATGGAAGCCGTT
>JASFWT010000123.1:0-3070 GCA_050049075.1 Candidatus Babelota bacterium
TTTGTCACAAAGTCCACGATAAGAAGACCGGACCTGTACACTAGTCAGACTGGTTTAGCCGTGCTAAGATGTCTGCTCTCTCGTGGTTTCGTTACGTAAAGATACAGAAAAATCCTTTGGAATCGACTGTTTTCTAAACGTTGCAACGTATCATTGCAGGGTTTGTGTATATTTAATTTCATTTTAAGTTTTCAAAGGGTTTTATATGACCGCTCAGAACAAGGTTTATGTTGGCAACCTTCCATACAATGCAACAGACGAAGAGCTGAAAAGTTTCTTTGGTGCATGTGGCGAGATTGTTGACGCTATCATTATCAAAGACCGCGACACTGGCCTTTCTAAAGGATTTGGTTTCGTAGGTTTTGCATCTCCAGAGGGCAGCGAAGCTGCACTGGGCATGAACGGACAAGAAATGAGCGGCCGCAGCCTCCGCATTAGCAAGGCAAACGAGCCATCACCTCGCCCACAACGAGGTGGCGGCGGTGGTCGTGGCGGCTTCGGCGGCGGTGGTCGTGGTCATGGTGGCGGTGGCCACGGTGGCGGCGGACGCGGCGGCTGGTAAGCTTCGCTTTCCGAAAAAGATTGAAAAGGCCCACGTTTTCCCGTGGGCCTTTTTCTTTTATAGAGTTTCTCGGGACTGCGCTGACACGCATTAGTGTGCGAGCATTCTGCTCGCGCTACCCAACTAATACCTTCGTTCGCATTCTGCGAATATCATCGTGGCATTTTTGACGCAGTGGGGCTGGTAACCGATGATCAACATCTGCCTTTAGAATGGTATCAATAATTTCGATTGCTTTGTTGGTATCCCCATTTTTTTCACGACACTCTGCAAGACGAAGGTGACTTTGTAGCAGACCCTCTCCCTTTTCGGTAGCGCGCGCAAAATATTTTTCTGCTTCAGCGATCTTGCCTTGTTGAAAGAGGTTTTCCGCTAAGTTATGCCAATACTGGTTACGCTCGGGATGCTGGTGGGCGAGTTGTAGATAGAGGGTGTGTGCTTTTTCATGCTCTCTATTGCAGTGCAGGGCATTCGCGAGGCTAAAGTAGCTTGCGGTTTCTTGTTCGCTGTTTTCTCCGCGGTGCAGACTTGCTAATTTTTCAAAAGCAGCAATGGCGTCATCGTACTTACGAATTTGCATATTCAATTGCCCCATCGCATGGTAGCATTCTGGGTTTCGATCAAAATCACCTTCGGTTGCCTTCTGAAGCATCGCAATAGCATCTTCATGTCGTTGTAGATCAAGGTTAAGGCGCGCCAGATTAAAATATGCTTTGCCGTAGTGTGGGCGTAAGGCAATGGCCTTTTTAAGAGCTTCCTCCGCTTCATTGTATTTGTGCAGTGCGATGTAGATGCCCCCAAGGTTGTTGTGGGCCTCTGGGTATTCGGGCATCATTCGAATGGCTTTTTTTGCTACTTTTGCCGCTTCTTCATGCTGGTTTAGCTTTGCATATACAACGCTTGCATTGCTATAGGGGTCGGGATAGTAGGGATCGAGTGCAATAGCTTTTTTGTACGCCGTAACTGCTTCTTTATAAATAGCTAACGCTTGAGGCTGAGTTGTTTTATTTTCTGCCAACATGTCTGCTTCTTTGAGTATTTCAACACCATAGTTGTTGTAACCACGGGCGTTTTCTGGTGCATTAGTTATGACGTCATGCCAAAACGCTCGTCCCGAGCTCCAGACCTGATTGCGGTGGTAGGTGCCAATGCTGAGCATAAAAGTAAAGCTGCAAAGTGCCGGGTAGTAGAGTTGGCTAATGAGTGTCTCCCCTGACTTTATCCGGTGTCCAGAGTTATGATTCCGGCTCGCAGGCCGGGAAATATCTTGTGTACTCATCCATCGCACTATTGCTACGATGCTGTACGAAAGGACCAGCAGCCACCCCATGCTGGCCAGGTAGGTTTTGTAATCAACGACCAGTTCAGATGAAGGAATAATGCTGGTGCGTGGTGCCATGGTGATAAAGAACCAGAGAAGACCAAATGAAAGTACCGGTGTTTGTGTCCGCACAGAGCGCCGTAGTACGGCAAAGCTGAGTAAACCCAGTAATATGCTAGGCACGATAAACTCAAGGGAAAGCAGCGAGCGGGTTAGTTTCCAGCCATACTCTACACAAATACTTAGTGGCCAGATAAACATCCAAAGGTAGTGCAGGAGTACTTTGGGTTGTGAGATTAAAAACGGTAGCGGGGCAATGCGCTCCGTTGCGTGGCTAGTAAGGATGTTGCCCCTGTTGTTAGGAATGGCAGTGTTCAGGCTAAACACTTTTGCAATATAGTGGCGCCCAAAGTAATGCAGCATGATGCCAAACACCACGCCACTATAGAGGGCATGCAGCCACCAGCGCTTTTTAAGCTCGCTCCATTGTTGTTGGGCTACAAAAAACCAATCAATTAGGAGGAATAACAGGGGTGCCATAATAGTAATCTCTTTTGAACCGCAGGCGACGGCGCTGAACAGCAGCGCGCCGGTCAGTGAAAGGTTACGAGTGAGCTTGCTCTGCGAGGTGATGACGTGTAGCAGTAAGTAAAAAGAGGCGAGCATTAGCAGCGAGGCGCATCCTTCTAATTTGCCTTGAATGACATAAGAGATTGTTTGTGTTTGCACTGGGTGTAGCAGGAAGAGGGTGCTGGTCAGGGCGGCAATAGGCCAGCGGTAGCGATGGCTGGTGCTCTCTTTTGGTAGGAGTTTTAGGAGGCGGTTGATGAGCAGCAGCACCATCAGACCGGTGAGTATGTGTATGGCAATGTTACAGAGACGGTAATAGGTAGGATTAAAGCCATCGATACGAAAGACAAGGGCATTAAGCCACTCACCAAACCAGCGGCGATAGGTAAGCATTTTATGCCACACATCAAACGTACGAATATTAAAATTTCTGGTTATATTGGCGATATCATCAAAGTTAAAGGGATAGAAGAGTGAGGGAAAGTAGGCGAGGAAAGTGACAAACAATAACGATATGCTGGTGGTAATGCGAGAAAGGCGAGAGTGTTGCATGTGGTGTGCTCCTGCGATCTAACTGTTATCCCGGTTTGTCTAGGATCAAGGGCGCGCAAGGTAGC
>JASFWT010000117.1:0-3352 GCA_050049075.1 Candidatus Babelota bacterium
TAATACACCGCCACCAATGCTGGGATACTTCTTGGGCATCTTTGGCTCGGCTTTCTCCGTTAGTTTTCGTGATGCCCTAGAACGTGCACCCGACTTTTTAGGAAGCATTGCCAATAAAGTTATCTCAGAAGAGTTACACCGCAGCATCACACAAGCTGACTGGGCTAATAAAAAAATATCACCAGCCTGTCTGCCGAACTTTGCCTACGATTTTGAAAAAGCTCCTCACCATGAAGAGCCAGAACTAGCCATTGTTGACGGTGTTTACAAAAGTAACCTGCCACTGCTTCCCCTCCTACGCCACCATGATGGTGAACTCGATGCCATTATTATTCTTGATAACCAACGAACCAAGTCCCAGCGGGTTATTAACTCGCAGCATGCCTGGGAAGCATGTGCCGCACACGGCTTCCATCTGCCTGAATTAAAAACTGAGGCAATAAAAGAGTCATCACTGACCATAATGCGTCAGCCCGGTCTGCCAACAGTTATTTATCTGACACTGGAACCCGATCTCTCATATGACCCCACCTTTGATCCAACAACCGACCCTACGTATGCAACACCAAACTTTTATTACTCGCCGGCAGCGTACGCCAAGCTCGCTGGCATGCTGTATCACGTGATGACTACTAATAAGGGTAGGCTTAGGGAGGCGTTGCTGTAGATTGACTTTCTACACCCTTTGATCATACTGGCAACCACTTTGATTCGACTTAATTCTACAGAGCAGAGCCGCGCAGCATTGAACATGATGCGCGCTTTCTTTTTCTAGGAGCACCTGAGTATGAAAAAATTTAATTGGATCCCGGCCTTCGCCGGGAAGACATGGCCCCTTGGGAAGACATGGCCCTTCGGGAAAACACTATCCCTGCTCGCGCTTTCTCTCTTTTGCAGCGCACCAGCCCATACTACTCCTCTTGCGTTGACTGCCGTCGCTCACGCTATTGGCTTGGACACCACCACACTTAATGAAACTCTTGAGGATCTCGACTTTCACAGCTCTCGTGGTTTTGACTTGGTATTGCCTATTCACGGCAACCATCACAATGTTGCCACCGATGCACCACTGACACTGCGTTACAAAGGGCGCTGGGGTTACAAGGGCGCCGGCGATCGCACGCAGCCATTTAGCGGTTTTAGCGCCGATCTAACCGTACAGTTTTCGTACGATGGCATCATTATTGATCCAAGCAAGTCACGCTCGCTCAATCGTTCTATTTCAAAAAAAACAGCTCCTATTCGTGAATTCACCGGCACACAGGAATTTGTCTTTAAGTTATGCCTGCTCCTCTGGACAGAGGCACACAATAGCAACCCTAACTACCTGCTGATTAGCAACCACATTGAAACGCTACTGGCACGCCTTCGTCTTACTCCCGGCGGATCCGAGACAACGCTTTCAGGAATGAAAGTACTCGCTGAACCTGGTCACACCGCGTTTGAAACATTCTTTAATCATGCGCCGCAGCTCTGTACGAGCAATCTTTTAAGCTCTGCAAAGAAAATAATGGCCGGTATGGGATTGCTGCGTGAAGAAGAAACCAGTAGCCACGCCTACTTGCTAGAGCTGCTCAGCTCACTGAACTATTTTACCACCGATGTTATTTCATTTGGGTTACCAAAAGGTGGTACCGTAACCCTACCATTCACCTACACCGGCAGCGGTGATGCCCATGATCCCTTTGGCGGCCTGCACGCAAGTATTGAGTTGCCAACACCAACACGCCAAGCCGGTACGCAAAAAAATACTCGCACCGCAACCATCACGGTAGAGCTGCAGCCCGAGCATGAGTTTATGCTGCGCGGCCTTCTGTTACTTTTACAACATCGTAAAGAACCGATGGCGATGTACCGCCTCACTGAAGAGGTATCTACGCTGCTGGCCCGCTTGGCCATTACACCAGAAAGCAAATCATTGTCGCCGCAAGTGCGCGCCGGTATCCAGGTATTGTGCTCATTCTATCACCGCCTCATCCATCACGACTTCACCCAGTCGCTGGTGCGTCCACTTGACGCACATGAGTTTATGGTGCAACTGCTCTGCGTTGCCTACAAAACCTATACCATGTTTGCCGATCGAGCGAACGGCATCGAAAGCGAAAAAACCGCACAGGAAATTGCCGACTTTGCAACGAAACATACCGCAGAAGCACTGCGCTCATTCCGCGGCTTTATCGCCCTGAAGAAAGCGTACCAAAAAAACCAACCGCTTCAGGCACTTGAAAAGCATGGCGTGACCATCGACCTGCAACTCTTTCTGAGCACATTGCTCCACGAAGAATAGGAATCTTTTATGTTACAACAACTTATCGCAAGAGCAGCACTCTACGGTGCCGCTCTTTCTCTCTCTTTTCCCCTTGCTGCGTGCAGCAGCCTGGACGACCAGCCACCACTTCATCTTCCCGCAACAGCTGACGCCTTCTTGGGCGAATCGACAACAGCAGATAAAAAGCTATGGGACAGCATCAAAAACAGTGGCCTGCTTTTTGAAAAACAAGATCGCAACGTTTTGCAGGAGTTTAGTGACTTCTTACTGGCACAAGATCCATACGAAGAGCCTCGCAAGGCGGTACGCTCACATATCATGAAGAACTTTGGCGCTGAAGAATTATTGGTGCGGACGAGTGATGGTGAAGCACTTTCGACGCTGTTATTCCATCGCCCTAATGCATCACTGAATATTATCTATGTCACCGGCTATTTTGCGCAACAAACACCAACTGCGGAGTGGCCCGCACCATTTAGCGCCATCTTCCCCGAGTGCAACATTATCTCATTTGACTGGCGTAGCTTTGGTCAAAGCTCTGGCGAGAATTTTAGCATGGCGGCAAAGAATGATGTTGCCGCACAGATTGCATTCTGCAAAACAGATCCTCGTCTTGCAGGACTTCCAACCGTTGTCGTTGGCTTTTGTATTGGTGCCTCTATCGCACTGGAAGCCATTATCGAACAACAAGAAAAAGAAAATGGTATGGTACCAGATGCTTTTGCTGCCAGCTGCATGCTCTCTGACCTTGCAAATCTCAATAATGGCAAACGTATCCGTGCTCTTGCCGGCAACATTGCGCAAAGCACTTTTGCCACCATTCCTTTTATTCGTCGACATGCACTCAATAGATATCTGGGCAAACCAATTCAAGCACTGAAGCCAGCACAATCAATGACAAAACTCACTATTCCCTGTGTCCTTGAGTATGCTGCCACGCGCGATCGTTTTGCCCCCCTCAGCGATGGCATGGAGTGCTACGAGGCGGCGATCCATTCGCCACTAAAGTACCTCATCGTTTCTGCCCCCGGCGGACATGCACGGCTGCATAAATCAACACCGGTGCAGTATCGCAACGCCTAT
>JASFWT010000055.1:0-5601 GCA_050049075.1 Candidatus Babelota bacterium
CTTTTATGTGGGCACACACCAGCCGCCACCTACTCATTATTCAAGACAACAAAGGTGACGAGGCATGGCAACTACTGGTCTACGACATCGTTGCACAAACCTGCGTCAACGCGACACCCTTTCCAAATGCACGCGTACAAGAGGTGAAAGTATCTGCCGCAAAGCCAACGACTGCTCTTATCATTCTTAATAAAGAGGATGCCGCTTTGTATGATGTCTATCGCCTAGACCTGTTAACACTGAACCTAACCCTCATCGAGCGCAATCCTGGCGATGTCAAAACATGGTATGCCGACAAGAACTTACGGATCCGCGCCAAGGTAACGTATGATGCAAACTGCGCCTTCCACCTGCACACACGTCCGACGCTGTACGACTCTTGGCAGCACCAACATACCTGGGACGCAGAAAGCACCTTTACCAGCGGGATCATAAATTCCCCCACCAGCAACTCGATTCATTTCTCCGATGACGGACGTTACCTCTATATAACCGACTCAAGCGATACCGAAACAAGCACACTACTTAAGCTCGACACACAAACGGGTACACGCACACCAATCCTACGAGATGAGACATATGATGTCCGCACCGCCCCTGGCCTGCATGACCTCATTCTGAAAAACATTCCGCTAGAAAGCACAATCAGAAGCGAAGCCAACGACATTGCCGCGATCTCTTATTATCGAGACCGCCTGAAATGGCGCTTCTTTGAGGAAAGTACCGAGGCACAGTTTGCCTGCTGGCAAAAAGACACCACCACCGACTGGTGGATTGCCCAAGCATTACCTGACAACTGCTTTATTGTCGGCAACTGTGCCGACACACAACCACCACGCTACTACCACTTCAATGCAAGCACCGGCGAAAGACACCTCATGTGTGACAGTCGCCCCACGCTGCATGACTACCGATTAGCAGAAACCAAGCCAATTGTGTTTACCAGTCGGGACGGCTTGCCGGTACATGGCTACTTAACGATGCCGGTGGGTGTCGAGCGCGCACCACTGTTACTCAAAATACATGGTGGGCCCTGGGCACGTGACATCTGGACATTCAATCCCGACATACAGATGCTGGCAAACCGTGGCTATGGCGTTCTGCAGATTAATTATCGTGGCTCTACCGGCTACGGCAAACATTTTGTAAACAGCGGCAACCGTGAATGGGGCAAGAAGATGCTCGATGACCTGGAAGATGGTTATCGATGGATACTCGACCAAAAACTTTCATGGGAAGGTCGCGTCGGTATCATGGGGCGATCTTACGGTGGCTACGCCGCACTGTCTGCGCTCACACTGCGCCCAGACCTCTTTGCCTGCGGTATCGCCGAGGTCCCGCCAACTCATATTCCAACCCTGATAGAGAGTATGCCTTCATACTGGCGCGCCTTCTTTAACAATATTCACCACCGTATTGGCCATCCAGAAAAGCAGCGCGAGACACTTGAGAAGTACTCACCAGCGCTGCACGTGCCCAATATAAAGGCACCGGTCCTGCTCACACACGGTTTAAACGATGTGCGCGTGGCAGTGCAGCAAACAGAAATGATGCTCAAAGCCCTTAAAGAGCATAATAAAGATTTCACGTTTATGTTGTTTGAAGATGAGGGACACAAATCGACCAAGCCAGGCAATATCATTCGGTATATGCGGGCGGTTGAACGGTTCCTTGCAAAGAATATGCCGGTATAGAAAGTCGCGTAAAACTGACTCACTTGAATACGATTAACACTATCTCTATACTAGAAGGTGTGGCTCAAGCCGCACCTTTTTATTTTTATTATACTCTTTCGGGAAGGGGACCGCACAAAAACACTACATCAGTTCATCGTGCTTGTTGCGCTATGCAGCATGATGCCGAGTAGCACAATACTGTGTGCCGCACCAACGCCAAGCACACTCCATCAACAAGAGCCCGTACAAATGGACCCACAAGATGGTCCTATCTTACAGTGGGTTGATAGTAAGGCTAATGAAATTGTCACACAGGTAGGAAAAGGAGTAGGAACTACACTTGGTCGTTTTTACCACATTCCGCGACATCCTGTCGCCGCGATAAATCGTGTTCTTTCAAGAGCAACCTGGAAAAAGACTTATATTAACTTAATAAAGATTCTTGCCCTTCTTCTTCCGCTAGTGGTGACCAAACTAATATCTCTACCGGTCCTAAAGATAGCTTCCATCTATGACAACAATCTCAGCAGCGCGCAATTACGCACAAAAGGGTCATTACGTCGCCTCGCTGGTTGGTTGTTTCGACATCGTTTCAACGCGCTTGCTGGTCCAGACCGAGGCAGTGTCCAAAACACCAATATGCTCCTTAATGAATATGCAGCGTTACCAGTAAACACAGATCCAGAGCTTGAAGCAATCTATCGCGAAGAGCTAGAAGATATGCTTGAAAGATGGCACGTTGGTAGCGAAGATCCAAATCCTGAGCTACAGACACGTGTTGAGAAGGCACTTGCACAATCTTAAGCTTTCTAGTTCATAAAAAATAATACATATACAGAGAGCCCCAGCATATAACTGGGGCTCTCTTTTTTGCATGTCACTCTGTTTTCTCCAGAGTCTACTGGACCCTCCAGAGAGTGACAGCGCGATTACTCGCCTTCTTTCTTTTCCTCTGCAGCAGGCGCTGCAGGCTCGGCAGGCTTCTCTTCCGTTTTCTCAGGAGCCTCTTTACCGCCTCCTGGGCTACTACCAGCTGCAGGAGCTGCTGGTTCTTCAGCCTCAGCCGCAGGCTTTTCTTCTTCTGCAGGCTTCTCAGCAGGCGCCTCTTCTTTTGGTTCCTCAGCAGATGCGGGTTTTTCTGGCATCTCTGGATCTGGCGCCTTGGCAGCGTGCTCTATTTGCTCACGCACCTCTTTTTCACGGATCTCGTTTTCTTTTGGATCGCCTTCGATCTTGTCAGCCTCTTCCTTCTCGGCATCAGCTTTCTCACCCTCAGCAACTACTTCCGGATCTGGCTCTGGCTTGTCTTCTTTTTTGCCTTCTTCTTCTGTCGCTGGTTCTGCAGCTTCTTCGTCGGTCTTGTCTTCAGCAGCGGGCTTTTCACCCTCTTCTTCAGCAGCTGCTGGCTCAGTAGTTTTTTCTTCAGTCTTCTCTTCGGCTGGCGCTTCGGCGCTGCTCCCCGCAGGGGCTTCAGCTGCGTCACCTTCGCCCTCAGCAGGCTTGTCGGCCGGTGCTTCCTTACTAGACTCAGGCTCTTCACCTGAAGAAGCTGCTGCTTCTTTGGCAAGAGGGGCCGCTGTGGCTTTCACCTCCGGCAGCGATTCTGTATATTTGACCAAGTTTTCAACAATGCTGGGCAATGCTTTTTTAAGGCGACGGCCAACCGTCCAACGCCACAACCACGCCATGAAACCGCTCATCTCAATACGATGCGTAACATTCAACCCTTCATCATCTTCCATAAGCTCAAAGATTTCGGTGACTTTTGCGCCAAACAGTTTTGACTGCGTAGCCAAGCGTTCTTCAGGAGCAAGGTCAGTTATAATAAATGATACCAACGCCTCATCCTGCATCTTCTTGCGACCTTCGCCTTCGATGGCAAGCTCACCAAGCAATGCCGCTTCTACCAGGTCAGTATCCCACTGTGGCCATTTCTCGACATCGATCAGTGCAGACCAGACAGTTGGTTTGGTTGCTTTTGTTGGCAGCGTATGCTCGCATTTCCACATAGCGGCGTCTCCTTAGAGGGGTTTGGTGTATTCAAATGAATGGTTCAGAGGCGCGCAGCGTAGCGAGTAGTGGGAAAAAAAAGCAAGCAGTTTGGTATTCATTCGCTATACTAATGCCCCTATGAAGAAAAAACATCTCATTATTGGCTCCTCTGCCGCCGGCATGGGCGTCTGCACAAAGCTACGTGCCCTCGCACCCGATGACGATATTACCTGTCTAACTGCCAGCGCAGAAATGCCCTATAACACCTGTCTACTTGCCGACTATCTCGCCGATGGCAAACATCCCAAAGGGATCTGGACAAAGCCTCAGTCATTTTTTGGCACCAAAAACATTACACTACAGCGCAGCACTCGTGTGATGGAAATTGATCACCGCAACCAGCGCGTACGAGACCAACACGGCAACTCACATGCCTATGATACGTTATTCCTTGGCCTCGGCACGCAACCCATTACGCTGCCAACCGAAAGGCCCATAGTAGATCCTCAGCAAGCGGGGATGGCAGGCAGAAGACTCTTTACCTTTCATACACTCAGCGACACTACGGCGCTTGACGACCTCCTGCGCAACACCCAGCAACTAAAGACAGCTTTAGTCATTGGTGCCGGCCTCAGTGGTGTTGAGTGCGCCGATGCGCTGGTAGAGCGAGGACTGCAGGTTACCCTTATCGAGGGCAGCACTCACCTGCTCCCAACGCTGGTCAATGCACAAGGCTCGGCCGCAATTGAACTGCTCCTAAAAAAATATGGCGTCACCTTTATACCGAAGCAGCGGGTGGCACACATCATGGTAAACACCGATGGCGCTGCTTGCGGTGCTGCGCTCAGCGATGGTACACAGCTGCACGCTGACCTGGTGGTGCAAGCAATTGGGGCACGCGCTAATACCAGCCTAGTGGAGGCAGTTGGCGGCGAAATCGCCTGCGATGGTGTACTGGTAAATGAATTCTTTCAGACAAGTATCGACAACATCTACGCTGGTGGCGACGTCGCCACCATGACTAGTGTACTTGATGACCAACTGCAGCGCAGCGGCACCTGGCCCGATGCTATGCAGCATGGCATGTTGGCAGGACGAGCTATCAGCGGTGATACTAGTAAGCCCTACCCTGGCCTGGCCGTTATACTCAGTTCAAAATTCTTTGGCACACAATTTGTCTCATGTGGTCCGGTGGTTAACACACCACCGTCATATAAAGTAATCGAGCGAGGAGAAAGTGATTGGTATCACAAATTTGTTCTCGATGGCGATGTCCTTAAAGGCTTTTTAATGGTCGGCACCCTTGATAACATAGGCGCCCTGCGACGCGCCGTCGTAACGAAAGGACCTATTGATGAAAACACTTTATAAATTACTGCTTACCCTCACTCTCTTTTCACCCCTGGGTGCAGCAGATACAACTGAAACAAAAGAAGCCGTAACACCTACCTATCAAGATACTATTGAGCAGCGCATCTTCGGCTGTCTCGTATATGGCTCGATTGGTGATTCGCGTGGCAACCCGGTTGAATTTGATTCTTTTAATGGTGGCTTTGCCAACCTCGGCAACAAGCCAGTCACGACTCTGAATGCGCTTCCTACCACACTCCCATCTTTTCGTAATGGCGCTCATATCGTCACCGATGACACCATCATGACCGAACTTACGCTGCAGGCCTGCCTGGAGTGGCGCAAAGACGATGAGCCTGGTGGCGTAAATGGGTTAATGAAAAAGATTGCGCAAGCAACCCTTGATAACCACGACCTTGCTGCTGACGATTATCGCTGGTCTGGTAGCGGTCGCGCACCAGGCCCCACCTGTATTAATGGCATCGAATCATTTCGTACAACCGGCAAATGGGACTTACGTGCTGCTGGTAAACATCAGCCGGGCAAAGGCGGTGGCTGCGGCAAAGTAATGGATAGTGCGGCC
>JASFWT010000083.1:0-4461 GCA_050049075.1 Candidatus Babelota bacterium
TCATCAGCTGAAAAACCGTTACAAAAGAATGCGCCTGCTCAGCTGAAGGACTGTGCTGCTGAAAGAAAAGTGCTGAAAATATGGCCACGTAAGGGGCTTAGTCCTCGCCAAAAGCGCCGCAGACGGCGCCGTATTTTTCTTGGAGTGCTGGTGACTATTGTCATCATGACGTTTATCTATTATTGGCCCAGAAAGCGAAAGCAAAAGCAGCAGGGTGGTAAGAAGGTGATACAGTTTCATTTTTCCAATAATGTTATTGCTCTGGTTGAGAGGCCTGAGAATCAACCAGAGTATTTCCCGGCTTTGGAGAAGCCATTAACGCTGGTGACTGGTGTTGGAGCGGTGAGTATTGTGTCCCGCATAGATATGGAACCGTTAATTATTGCCCTGAAAGGAGAGTATGCGGCACTAGAAGAAACGTTGGAAGCAGTAGAGTGCCTTCCTGCCAGTCCTGAACGGTGCCAAATAGTAGCGGATACACAGGCTGCACTGATTGATGTCAAAGCATGTCTTGTGGGGCTAGGAGTGAGTATTTCCTAGCGCAGAAGCGTTTTTATTGTTTCAGACTTGCTTTTTCTTTTCTGTCTGATACAATTAATATCAATATTCGTGGGGTATTTCCCATATATTTTTACTGTTGATGCGTAGAGAAGCCGCGGCAACGTCGCGGTTTTTTCAGCGCTTCATGAGATCGTTACATGGTGTTTCGGGGGATGTAATGGCTTCAAATATATTATTTTCGCTGTTTGGCATGTTGCTGCTCAGCGGTCCACAGACTGATACAACGTTAGGACAACAGGACCGTGGGGTCGTGGTGGAGACGTCGCTGGTTTCACCAGCTGATGCGCCGGTAGGGGGACCCGCAAGGGAACCGGTCACAGACACCATACCCACGCCTGTTGCTTCTGAAAAATCATTACAACAGGATGATGGCGCAGCTGCGGCATCGGCGGGGGGACCCGAAAGGGAGCCGATGGCCTTTCACGCTGCAGCCTCTCCTGTTGTGTTTCCTCAAGAAGGTCTTCCCGGCCAGCTATCTACGCAAGGCGTGGTAGCGCCTGAGCAGGGATCTAGTTATAGGACCCCGGGTCTTCGCCCGGGGAGCACATCCCAACAAATCGCCGAACTAGAGCGACAAGAAAAAGAGCTTCGCGCCGCACGTGAACAACAAGCACGTGAAGATGCCGCTGCACTTGCACAAGCGTTGCGCCAGGAAGAACGTGACGCAGATCTAGAGGCGGCGCTTACCGAAGCTGAAGACAAGGTGGCAAAGAAGAAGCGTACGCTTCTTGGGTTCATCTGGTGGCAGCTTACCGGTAAACAGCACCGTGTTCGCAATCTCTCGGTCACCGTTGTCATTGCCCTGCTCGCGTGGTGGTTGCGACGTGCGCCAGCGCCTGCAACGCTGCCAGAAGTCTCACCAGTAGTTACGCCACGAGTTACACCAGTAGTTACTCCAGTAGCCTCGCCGGCAGTATCAGTAGCGGGAAGCGACACCGCACCGGAAACACCACATTTTCATGGTGACCCTCATAGTCCTGGTGAGTATCGCTATGCTGGTTGGACCCGCCATGCAAAGAAATCAGCAACACCGAAAGAGGCGCGAGCATATCTTCGTACGCCAGCATCATCAACTGGTTCTTGCGGTGCTTCCGTAAGAAGCCGTGTCAGTAGCACAGCATCGCGCGAACTTTTTCAAGATACAGGAGGGCCTGCAGGCGGCTCGCCGGTACGTATGAATCGTGCTGCACGGCTACGTATGAAAGCGTTGCGTAAGAAAAAAGCTCCTACTCGCTAGCCCTCGCTAGCCATCACCTATCCACTGACGTATACTGTGCGCTCCATTGCATTCACCATTCAAAGGAGCTCCTTTCCATGTCTTTTACTACCGTGTATCCGCTTGCTATAGCTGCTGCCTATATTCTGGGCAGCATTCCTTTTTCGTACCTCTTTGCTCGTCTGTTTCATGGCGTCGATATTACCAAAAGGGGCTCACGCAATAGTGGCGCGACAAACCTCTCTCGTGTTCTCAGGAAAAAATGGTATTTCCCTTTTATTGTCGCGCTTGATGCGGGGCGTGCGTACGCCATTCTGTATCTTCTGCAGGATGCGCTTCAGGTGGTGACTTCTTCATGGGCCATGGTTGGCATTGCGCTGGCAATAGTCCTGGGCAATAGTTATTCACCATTTTTATACTTTAGTGGGGGAAAAGGCGTTGCTACGAGTTTGGGCATTATTATATTCTTTTTTCCGTTGTATACCGCTGCTATGTACCTGTTTGCGTGGATGTTGCTACTGGCGATGTTGCGTGAAGTGGGACTTGCCTCACCACTTGCTACATTGTTTGGTGCCGGTTGGCTGTATGCATACGGCCTTACCGGGCCGCTATTGGGCTTGGTGTGCGCGCTGGCTATTGTCATCATCTGGCGTCACTACGCCAACCTATGGGGCAATCTGCGATGAACTTTCATACGGTAGCAACTTATTTGCTGGCAATTGAAGACGAAACCTCTCGTACAATCATTACCCAGCATCTGGCCACGTTATTTCGTGATGCAACTGCTGATGAAGCGGCGTTTCTTGCCTATTTTTCACTGGGGCAGCTGTATGCGCCGCATCATAACAAGCAATTGAATCTGGCAGAAAAAAGTGTTGTCCGTGCGCTGGCGACGTTGCTGCAGCGAGAACAGGGCGAAGTTGCGCGAGAGGTGAAGGCTATTGGTGATGTGGGGTTGTTTGTGGAGCAGGCTTTGCAGAGCGACCACTTTCGCGTATTACATGAGTCTTTCCCGGAATTACATGAATCTTTCCCGGGCGAAGACCCGGGACCCAGTGATCGAGGACCCCGGATCAAGTCCGGGGAGGGTGCTTCTTCTCTCACTCTTCTCGACGTCAAAGATCAACTCCACACCATTCTTGAACTGTCTGGCACTGGCTCGCAGGAAGCCAAAGAGACGCAATTGGTAACGTTGCTGCAGCGCTGCACGCCATTAGCCGCGCGCTATATTGTACGCAGCGTCGTTGGCAAGCTGCGTCTTGGTTTTTCTGATATGACCTTGCTGGACGCCTACTCATGGATGGCCCGTGGTGACAAAACGCTGCGGCCGCAGTTGGAGCATTGCTATAACGTCTCGGCCGACATGGGTCACGTTATTAAACTGTTTAAAGAGCAGGGCAGCGATGGCTTGCATCATGCTACTATCATTCCCGGTGTGCCGGTTCGTCCCGCGGCGGCTGAGCGCTTGGCTGACTCGCAGGCAATTATCGAGAAGCTGGGCCACAGCGTTGCACAGCCAAAACTAGATGGTTTTCGTGTGCAGGTGCATGTGTGGACCAATGAGCAGGGCAAGCGCCAGGTTCGTTTCTTTTCACGCAACCTGCGCGATATGTCCGACATGTTTCCCGACCTTGCCGTATTGGTACGCGATCTGCCATGCAGCAGCGTAGTGATGGAGGGCGAAGCCATTGTACACGATCCGGTGACGGGACAATTTTTGCCATTTCAAGAGACGGTAAAGCGCAAGCGCAAACACAACGTTCAGGAAACAGCAGCTGCACTCCCATTAACGCTGTATTTATTTGATCTTCTTTTTGAAGATGGTCACAGCCAGTTAGCGGTTGGCCATGATGTACGTCGCCGCCGCATGCAAGAACTCTGCGCCAATTTGCCGACTGATGGTCAGGTCGTGGTTATTGAGGAGCGTGAGGTGCATACCGGCGCTCAGCTGGCAGCATACTTTGATGAAGCAATGAGTCACGGCCTCGAAGGCCTTGTCGTGAAAAAAATCACCGCACACTACCAGCCGGGAAAACGTAACTTTAACTGGATTAAGCTAAAGCGGCAGGAGACGGGCTCGCTCAGCGATACGGTAGATTGCGTCATACTGGGATACTACGCCGGACGTGGTAAGCGGGCAGCCTTTGGGATTGGCGCGTTGCTGGTCGGCATTTTTGACCCCAAAAAAGATAGATTTCAAACGGTAGCCAAGATAGGCACCGGTTTAAGCGACGAAGAATGGCGTACACACAAAAAAGCATGCGATGCAGAAGCGGCGCCAGAGCAGCCGCATAATGTTGCATGCGTCAAAGAATTAGCCCCTGATGTATGGACGGTGCCGACACGTGTCTGCATGATTCGCGCCGATGATATTTCGCGTTCACCGGTGCATACAGCTGGTAAGAAGGGTGATGAGCCCGGTTTTGCACTACGCTTTCCACGCATCATGGGCATGCGTCCTGACAAGAACGCGACACAAAGCACCACACCAATCGAGCTGGCGCGCTTGTATGAGCTGCAGAACCTCAAAGTGACCTAAAAAAACACAAAAAGCTTTTTTATTGAATGTTTGTGTGGAGGTTGTGCTATTTTGAAAGGACAACAACATACGTTCCGGGGACTATGAAACAGATCACTTTATATGCCGTGCTGCTGCTGAAGCTTGCCAGTACATGCGGTGCAAC
>JASFWT010000056.1:0-5576 GCA_050049075.1 Candidatus Babelota bacterium
TCGCCACCGATGTGCAGCGAGCAAGAGTTTTGCGCCCACTCAAACAAGAACTGGTCACGCTCGTTGTCGTCACTGAGGTAGCGGCTCTTTTTGCCCAGCTTCACTTTATACAGTGGTGGCTGCGCAATGTAGAGGTAGCCGTTCTCGATTAGTGGGGCCATGTGACGGAAGAAGAAGGTGAGCAGCAAAATACGAATGTGCGCACCATCAACGTCAGCATCGGTCATGATAACGATTTTATGATAACGAACCTTAGCTGGGTCAAAGTCATTATTGCCCACACCGGCACCGATAGCAGTAATAAGGTCTTTCACCTCATTGTTGGCCAGCATGCGGTCAAGACGTGCTTTTTCTACGTTGATAATCTTACCACGCAGCGGCAGCACCGCCTGGGTAAAGCGGTCACGGCCTTGCTTTGCTGAACCACCCGCAGAGTCACCCTCAACAATGAATAGTTCACATTTTTCCGGTGCCGCTTCCGAGCAGTCGGCCAGCTTGCCGGGGAGCACTGCGCTTTCCAAAACGTTCTTACGGCGGGTTAGCTCACGTGCACGTTTCGCTGCTGAGCGAGCTTGCTGCGCAACGACAGCTTTGCTGATGATTTTTTTTGCAATGCCGGGATTTTCTTCAAAGTAGGTTTCCAGGAACGCATACATCCAGCGCTCAACGACACTTTTAACCTCGCTGTTGCCCAGCTTGGTTTTGGTTTGGCCTTCGAATTGTGGTTCTGGCACCTTTACGCTCAGCACGCAGACAAGGCCCTCACGCGTATCATCACTGGAAAGCGAGCCATCTTTAAGAAGATTGTGCTTTGAGGCATAGCGATTAATAGCTTTCGTTAACGCGCCCTTAAAACCAGCTTCGTGTGTACCGCCCTCAGGGGTTTTAATGTTATTTACAAAGCTGTAGGTATTTTCGCCGTAGCCATCATTGTACTGGCAGGCAAAATCAAGCATATAGACATCATCTTCTTGTTGATGACTGATGACTTCGCTAAAGATCGGCGTCTTTTTTTCATTAACGTGAGCGATAAAGGAAGCGATGCCGTGCTCAAAGTGGAAGTTGTATTCCTCTTCGTTGATGGCGTCGATGATGTTGATGCGCAGCCCTTTGTTCAGGAAGGCAAACTCACGCATGCGGTTGATCAGAATACTTGGCGTAAACGCGATTTCATCAAAGATGGCGGCATCGGGATAAAAGCGTACATAGGTACCGCGCTTGTCGGTATCACCTTGTACTGCCAGGCGAGCTTCTGGGTTACCACGTTGGTAGCGCTGGTAGTGCTCCTTGCCATCACGGCAAATTTTGACTTCCAGCCACGAGGACAAGGCGTTTACCACCGAGATACCCACCCCGTGCAGACCGCCGGAGTATTTGTAGGCGTCTTTTTCAAATTTACCACCAGCGTGCAGCTTGGTCAGTACCACCTCGGCTGCGGAGATCTTTTCGGTAGGGTGCATGTCGACCGGAATACCACGACCATCATCTTGCACCGAACACGAGCCATCTGCGTGCAGCGTCACCGTAATGTTTTTACAATAGCCGGCGAGCGCTTCATCGACCGAGTTGTCGACTACCTCGTATACCAAGTGGTGTAAGCCAGCGGGACCGGTAGAGCCAATGTACATGGCGGGGCGCTTGCGAACAGCCTCAAGGCCTTCAAGAATCTTAATTGTCTTTGCGCCGTATTGATTTTTTTTCTTTGTGTTGTCTGCCATATACTTTGTGACTCCGCCTGAAAAGTTCGAACATTTTTCTCTGTGATGTTTTCCCTTGTTAATAGGGGTTGCGAGAGGGTAGCAAGTATACCAGGAATACGGTATAGTTCTACTATGAAAACGCATATGAACGATGCGCTGCGGCAAGCGCGCATTTCGCTTAAAAATAATGAGGTCCCGGTCGGGGCCGTTATCGTTTCTGAGGCTGGTGAAGTGATCGGTCGTGGCTATAACCGCGTCGAGAAAGATGGCACGCAGTTGCATCACGCCGAGATGCGCGCACTGAAGCGCGCCGTAGCCAAACGAGGTGGCTGGCGCCTGGATGGCTGCACTATTTATGTCACGCTCGAGCCGTGCGCCATGTGCCTGGGTGCATTGCTGCTTAGTCGTGTCAAACAAATCATCTTTGGAGCTCCCTCACCGCAGTTTGGCGTCACTGATTTATTTGGAAAACTCCCTGAAATATACCGTTCTCACACCATTATTCGTGGAGGATTGCAGCAGGAAGAGTGCGCTGCTATGTTGAAGCGCTTTTTTTCAAACGTACGCGCCAACAAGATAGTAAAGAAGGGTACATCGTGAGCAAGTCGCCAGATTTTTTGACACGGGTAAAGGGACGATTAGAAGAACGCCGCAAAGAGCTCGTGGAGCTATTACAAAATAATGCCATTACCCCGAACAGCGGCGGCGGTGGCAAAGACATGGGCGATGAGGCACAAAGCGCTTCGATGGATAAGCTGCAGAATTCACTAGAGCAGGCTGAGATCGATGAGATGCGCAGCATCAATGATGCCCTTGATCGTATTGAAAAAGATGCCTACGGCTTCTGCGTTGAGTGCGACGATACTATTTCCGACAAGCGCCTTGAGTATTCACCATTTGCCGCGCGCTGCATTGTGTGTCAAGAGGAAGCGGAGCAACGGTGACGAAGGAAGCGCGACTGGTGTCGTGCGTTTTACAAGATCCCGGGGCTGCAGCCTATGGCACGAACCCGTCATCTTGTGAAGTGCCGAGCTGTGCTCGGCTCCCTTTGTCTTGAAAATAAAACTAAATTCAGTATCATTAGGCCCCTCCTTATACAGGCGCCGGTGTAGCTCAGGGGTAGAGCAACTGATTCGTAATCAGTAGGTCGTCGGTTCAACTCCGATCACCGGCTCCATTTGTGTAAAGTAGTCGTCGTGTGGCTTTGACAAAAATGCAGTAGCCGCTATACTTTTCCCTTGTGTGAAAAAATCACCAAGTTCTAAAACTTCTACTGAGTGTTCTGAAAGGATCTATGAGCAAGCAAGCAGCAGCCGCTCCATTTCACGGGGTAGGGCGTCGTAAAGAGGCTATTGCACGTGTCTGGCTTAAGCACGGCAAAGGTAACATCACCGTAAACAATCGTGACGTTGACGCGTATTTTGATACAGACTTCACGCGCACCGCAGTACGCACTGCGCTGGTCACGACTGAAAAGCTCAAAGATTTCGATATCAAAATTAATCTGACTGGCGGTGGCCCACGTGGTCAAGCCGACGCTGCCAAGCTGGGCATTGCTCGTGCACTGTTGACTGTTGACGAGAATCTTCGTCCAGTACTAAAGAAGGCTGGCTTGCTGACCGTTGACTCACGCGTAAAAGAGCGTAAGAAACCGGGACAGCGTGGTGCTCGTGCCAAGTTCCAGTTCGTAAAACGTTAGAAGTTTTCGAAAAGAAGGCTCGGTCGAAAGGCCGGGCCTCTTTTTTTTGCCCATGTCACCCTCTTGAGGGTCCAGGAGACAAAATGTGTGGTATTGTCGCAGTGGTGGGACGACAAAAATGTCAGGGGACAATTCTACAGGGCTTACAGGCGCTTGAGTATCGTGGCTACGATTCTGCAGGTATCGCCTGTATCGATGGAGCAACAGGCCAGCTACAGGTAGTTAAAGCGGTCGGTGAGTTGCACAATCTACAAGCAGCAGCTCGTCATCAAGAACCAACAGGCAGTACCGGCATAGGCCACACTCGATGGGCTACTCATGGCTCTGCTACGTTTGAAAATGCTCATCCACATTTAAATTGTCATGGCGATATTGCGGTGGTGCATAACGGCATCATCGAGCAATGCGACGCGCTTCGTCTCCGTTTACAAGCGGCAGGGCACGCCTGCAGCTCTCAGACCGATACCGAATTAGTGGCGCATTTGTTTTCTGATGTATTGCGGGAATATGATGGCGATCTCATCACCGCACTTAAAGCCCTTGTCTCACAACTGCATGGCGCTTTCGCCCTCGTTATTGCGCTGCAGCAGTATCCCGACCAGCTCCTCATTGTTCGTCGTCGTTCGCCACTGGTGCTGGGCCTTGGTAAGGGGCATATGATGGTCGCCTCTGACCAGTTGGCGCTCGCTGACGATATTGAACAAGTTATTTTCCTACCTGATGAAAGCTTTGGCATTGTCTCTGCTGATGGGTACGAGCTGTTTGATTTTGCTGGTACACCACTGCAGCTGTCTGGGCAGCGACGCAGTGTGGCGGCTGCGGCAAGCGATAAAGGGGAGTTTGCGCACTACATGCTCAAAGAAATGTTTGAGCAGAAGAGTGCCATCGGCAGAACGGTTGCCAGCCTGCAGTCGATTACGCCTGGCCTCCAGTCACTGGCGTGGCAGCAGGTGACAAAAGTGTATCTAATTGCTGCGGGAACCTCTTGGCACGCAGGGCGCATTGCGCAGTTTTTCTTTGAGGAGCTGTTGGACGTGCCGGTGCAGGTGCATTTGGCATCTGAGTTTCGGTATATGAAGTTCTTTCCTGATCAGACCGCGCTCTATATCTTTATTTCGCAGTCGGGCGAGACGGCAGACACCTTAGAGGCGCTGCGCCTGGTTAACCAACACAATTTACAAACGTTAGCGCTGACTAATGCGCCCGGCAGCTCGATTATTCGAGAGTCCAACGCCTACTTATTGATGCAAGCGGGGCCAGAAATCTCAGTTGCCTCAACCAAGGCGTTTTCTTCGCAGGTCGCATCGCTGTATTGGGTGGCTCATTATATGGGGGTGCAGCATGGACTGCTGCCGGTTACCGCGTTAGAGAGCGTGGTTGATCAGTTGCACGCAGCGGCGGCAGCGCTAGAGAGCGGCTTGACGAGACACCAAGAGCTTTTTACTACCACGCTAGCACCACGGTACGCCGCGTATGATCGTATGATCTTTTTGGGGCGCCATGTCAGCTATCCGTTTGCTTTAGAGGCGGCACTCAAGCTTAAGGAAATCTCCTACATCTTTGCCCAATGCTATCCCGCTGGTGAGTTAAAGCATGGCCCGATTGCGCTTATTGATAGCAAGACACCAGTGGTGCTGTTCTCTGTTCTGGATCAGCTTATCTACGAAAAGATTGTGGCAAATGCGCAAGAGGTGAAGGCGCGTAAGGGGCATCTGATTATCTTTGCGTTTGAAGGGCAGCAGGAGTTACAGCAGCTTGCTGATACTTGTTTTACGTTTCCGCGCGTCGCGCCATTGCTGGCGCCGCTTGCGATGACCGGCATGATGCAATTCTTTGCCTACGGCATTACCTGTGCACTGGGGCTGCCCATCGACAAGCCACGCAACCTGGCAAAGTCAGTGACAGTAGAGTAGGTATCCCTCTAGATAGTTTTTTAGCATGTGCATTTGTCTTTGTTGTGTGAAGTTATTGCTTTATCTTATTTGTGAGATGTATACTTTAACTAGTTTTATTAACTTATTTTTAATTTAAGCTGGTTTTTAGCATCTTAAACTCAAAAAAAATATATGAAAAATAATGTAGTGGCGCTAACAGTAGCCCTTTTTTTTAGTACAACTTGTTCAGCGGCACCGCCAAAACATTTTTACCAGACGAATGCGGGGACATTAGCTGCCTTG
>JASFWT010000023.1:0-8039 GCA_050049075.1 Candidatus Babelota bacterium
GTAGCGCCGCCTACGATCTCTTTATTGGCAAAAAAGATGGTAATCAGCACAAAGTAATTCTGAGCAAGCTAGGTGTAGAGAAAGCATCCGCAACGATTACAGGGCAAGCTATTCCACACAACACCGGTAGAAACTACTGGGTTGCCTGGTATGATAATCGAGTATTTGTCGGTATTGGCAGTGAAGTTGGCAATCTAAATAACACCATTCTTTCCTATGATACCAGCAGTGATGTTACTGCAGCTGCGCCGGTGAACGTTCGACGTTTCTCGTTTACCTCTGGCACCGGTATTATCTCATACCGCAATATTAGGTCGCATCCATTTTCGATGGTAAAAGAAAAAATTGATGCACAAGAACAAACAGCCAGCGATGAAGCCGGAACAGTTGCGCAGTGGCATGGTGCGCCTGCCGCACAAACCATTATGCCTGCCTATGCGCGCCGTCTCTACTGGCATCCACAACGTAGTTTCACCACCGATGAGCCAAGTGCCTCAGTTATGTTTACCATCAAGAAACCGGTGTTTGCAGAAAAGGCACTCACCTTAATTGCGCTGGGCAATGCGCCAGCACCTACCACACCGGATGGCTCAAATACACTGATGGCAAAAGAAGATTACGCGAATGCAACCTACGTCATTGGCTTGCGGCCAGACGGCACCGTACAACTATTGAAGAAAACAGGAGACAACATTGCTCCTGTGGCTACCTCGCCAAGTAATGATAAAGTAAAAGAGCTTAATAACGGCCAACCGCACAATGTTTGGCTTAACTATGAAAACGGCTCATTCAAACTCGGTATCGATAGCAGCCTGGGAGTTGAGCCAGTTTGGGAACATACCGATGCAGGAGCACCATCAGATGTGCGCTTTGTGGCATTTGGTACCGGTGGCAACACGCCACCAGCAGACTATGTTGCCGGACAAGCAGTTGCTGCCGGACAAGCAGCCAAGATCGAGTTAACAAATATCGAGGTACGTGCTCATTACGACCCGACAAAATACCTGACTCCATCTGCAGAAGCTTCCCTACAATACCAATGGCGCAGCGACTGGCGTCTACCGTACCCTAATAACGGTACCATAAGCTTCACCATGCAGCCTCATGCCAACACCACTAGCAGTGTCATGGCATCTATTGGTCTTGGTCCCGACACGCTGCCAGCAAATCAACCGACACGCTACGCCGGTGCTGTATACAATATTCTGATGAATACCAATGCACGCGTACAAGTCCTTAAGGGTGGTGATGTACCAAATATTGTACATCGCGAAAGTGGTGTTACTGCTGTTCGAGATGCGTTGACCGACGGCAAAGCTCATACCTGGTGGCTCACGTTTGCAAACCGTACCATCATGCTCGGTGTTGATACCACGCCAGGCATGGACCCAGTGTTCTCGTGGACAGATCCAATAAGTCAACGTGATGAAACCGACCAAACGCTTCAACAAAGCGTCCAGCACTTCTCATTTTCTAGTGCAAATGGTCAGCTGCTGTTTACTAATATTACAATACCACAACAAGAAGCGGCCAAGTCGCTGCAAAATGAGCTTCAGAATTTTGAAGACTTACTTATTACCAATCCAGCTGAGCTATTAAACCAAGTAGATAGGCTTATTAGTGAGCAAGTTCACCGCCAGGACATGGGTGGCTTTATTGGTACCTTGAGCATGATCAGCAAGGCACGTGAGTTATTGCCAAAGTCACAACGCACGCTGCTTGGTCAGCTTATTGAGGACACCAAAAATGAGCCTGGCTTAAGTTCCAGTCAGGAGAGTTTACTGGGAAGCGCACAAAGTCTTTTGACGAGTGCGCCAACAATCGAAGAACTGGCTGGTGAATACCTTAATGAGCTTGAACAAAGCAGCATTCTAACGCTTGAGCAGGCTGCCCCTGCCCGCAAGCTGTTTATGTACAAATTGGCCCGTCTTGCCGATGAGACAAAAGTAAAACCAGAAAAGCTCCATATTGCGCTTGATGCATCTAGTCAGGAAAGTAATGATAAGCTTGGTACCCTTCTTGCTGCTATTGCCCCAGTACTTAATACCGAAGAGCCACAGAAGATAACGGAAGATGAGCGCTTTAGTGAGACAGAGCACAACATACTGCAAAGTTTTGCGCTGCGTGTGCAAAAAGAGCGCACTGCCCTGCGTAAACAAACAACGGCATACAAACTTGAGAATATTCAAGCAAAAGCCGGCATCGCAACTCGTCTGATCGAGATTCGCAATCATATTACGGAAAAACGAAATGACACTAATAATGTTATCGAATACGCAGCTGGTGATTTTACTCTTCTGCTTAATACTCTACGCAGTATTGTAGACAACCGCTGGCAGCTGCCAAAAACAATTACTCTTGAACTCAAGGGCAGCGATGAGCAAATCAGCAGCGCTACGCCAGCACCGATTCGCACCGTCAGTGTTGAAAGTGGCCCTTACTTGATGCGCACACTTAAAGCAGCATCCTTCATGCCAGGTATTCATACTGATGAAGCACGTAAGGCAATGGTTGACGGCATGATTGCAGATCTTGCTGACAAAATAAGCTTTGCTGACCGCCTTGAACGGACCAAAGAGTTGATGATTATGTATGAAGCAGCGACAAGTACTAATCCTGGTCGCATTGAATTTTTCAATGAAACATTGCCTCGTTTACTAGAAACCGAAGTTGCATCAGATGATACAAAATCTCTTGATGAGTACTTTTCGAAAGTTTTGATAGAGATCATTACGCCGCTGCAAAATGGACCACTCAGTCCAGAAGAAATGCAGCACATCACGAAAGCGCTGCAAATTATTGAGCGCCGAAAAAATGAGCAAAATCAGTTCTCTGCACGTATGACGAGAGCTCTTGAGCGAAGTCAAAGTCTCTTTGAGTATGTCGAGAAGCTGCGCACTATTCTTAGTGAAAAAGATGATCCCATCGTCTTTGGTGAAAGTGATTATGATACATTCGTCAGCGCACTTTACGATGTCGTTATGAATCGTGAGCTGCTTAATACAATGTATATCTCAGAAGTACAGCTTCTCGTAGAGAAAGCGCGCTTTATTCCAGGTTTTGACGCTACTAAAAAATATATCGTTGGCCCAAACAAAGAGTCTGAGATAACGCTTGATGAGCTAAAAATAATTCTAACAGAGCCGTATTCATTTGCTGCTCGTGTAGCCTACGCAATCGAACTCACTCGAAGAATTACCTCTCGCCCTGCAATTAAAGATGAAAATGATACTATTATTAGTGACCCGCTCATGCGGCGGTTAATTGAGAAATTACGCGTTATTAAGGGGGCGCCAAATGAGTCTACGTCACAAGAAACCGAGGAGCTATTTGAAGCACTTGAGCGCGATGTATTTATGTACCTACTTTCAAGTAATCGTATTGCAGAAAATGATCGCGAGCAATTGAAACAAATACGAACCGTGCTTATTGATGAAAAAGAAGAACTCATTCGCGCGCAAAAAACTTTTAGTCACAATTTCAATCTCGCCCAGAAACTTCGTGGCAATATTGATAGCTACACTAAGCAGTTACGCAACATTATCACCGGCATTCGCCTGAAGCGTATTACTTTTACCGATGAAGATGTTGAGGTAATTCGCAATGAGATCATGTCATTAATCGAGCGTCGTGATGAACTAAGCAGCACACTTGTCATGAAGCAGATGATAACCACCATGCAAAGCACCGAGCTTGCCACGTTGATTCCAGAAATGGCTGTTTCAGAGAAAGACGATCTCAACACTTTTGAGCGGCAACTATTACCAGAGAACGCCTACCAATATAACGAATTGGTAACAAAATACGCACAAGAGGCGCGAGATATTCCCTCACTGCCAGTCTATGATGGCATTGAAAATGAAAATGACGAGCAAGAAAACCTGCGGTCACGATTCTTCGCAAAACTGAAGCGGCTATCAAACGCTCCAGGCGATCGTTCAGCTGCGTCACTTAAAGAGCATCTGGAGATGTTGCGCACTCTTCTTGAAGAGCTACAAAATAATCTGCAAATGCTTGAGCAAGTTGACAATCTTTCTGACACACAACGTAAACAGTATGGTGATGAGATTACGCTCGTAAATGAACAGATACAGGTAACGCAAGAGGTAGCAAAATCACAAGACACCGTTAAGTATCGACTCTTCATCGCAGATAAAAATAATGTAACCTTCTTTGAGTATGCACAAGCGCTTGATGAAATGATGAAAGATAAAGATGAAGTACTCACCTTTAATGCAGCTGATTATCAATCATTCGCTAACGCTATTGCGTACCTCGTTGGTAACCGCGAGGTACTTGACGAAGATCAGCGTACCTTTGTACGCAGCATGCTTGATTCAATTCTGAATCAATTTGAGGACTTACAAGGTAATCCTATAAACGCAGAAGCAGCTCCCGAGCTCTTTGCCAGTGGCTTTGGCCCGTCTGCTATGAAGCTCTTCCTGCAACGAGAAAAACTAGCAACTGCTCACGAAATGAAGCATCGCATTCAGTACGCTGGTGCAGAGCTTCGTGCGTTCAGAAGCCAAAGCCTACCACTCGAGCACGCACGCTTTCAGCGTTTCATACAGAAAGTCAGTGTCATTACCGATGCACCAGGCATCAAAGAAGAAACAGAGTTCAGAAAACTGAAAATGTTCTATGAATCTTTGCAGCGCTACCTTGCACGAAACGACTTTGAAACCGACCAAGTAGCACGCTGGCTTGAAGAGCTGCCAGCGCGCCAAGAAGAAGCGCTGACTCAGCAAAAAGACTTTTCCTACCAGTTTGACCAAGCAAAAAAGCAAAAAAAATTGGGTGGTACTGGTCCGTACATAACCGAGCTGAAAGAAATTGCCCTACGCAAACAGAATGCTGAAGTTACCTTCAAAGCAAGCGACTATATTCGCTTCTATGAAGCGCTTAAAGAACTGACTGATGGACGAGATGCACTCTCTCGCACCGAGTGGTTCCTACTGCGAAAAACCGCCGCTATCGCAAACACAAAAAACTTTGTGCCCGATGAACAACTGCAAAAAGACTTCGCTGATCTCAATGAGCTCGTCAAAGAGCTTCCTGACTTTAACACCAAGGTTAAAAAGTATGTTGCAGAGCTTGAAGACATTAAAGGTGAAGGAACAAAGAGCGAGCGTCGTCGTATCTACTACAAAAAGTTGAGTAATGTTGTCCGCCTGCCCGGCTTTAAAGACGTGGCGCGAATAGATGATCTGATTCACATTACCGAAGAACTCCTTCCCTTTGCCTCATCAGAAATGGAAAAACAAACATTAACCACACTCGCCTTAGTCATTGTAAAAGAAAAGGCAATTGCAAGCACACTCTCCTACCAGCTTGCCAGAATGCAAAAAGAGGTCAGTGCTGCTCGTGATACGGGACAAGACTACGTAGGCATATTGATTGCCAACCTAAACGACATCGTCGCCAAAAAAGGTCGTCGTGAAATAGTCTTTGTACAAAAAGACTATGGCGATTTGGTTAAAACATGTCGCGTACTGCTTGATATACGTGAACTACTAACCAGTGATCAGGTTAGTGATGTACAGTCACTGTGTAATGACTTACAGATGACACCAGGATTTGAAGAGTTTGATGTAGAGCTGAGTGAACTTAAAACTGCTATTGCCACACAACTCTCATTTGAAGAGCGACTGAAAAAATATGAACGACAGTTCAACCAGATCAATCGCCTTGATCAAAGTGAAGCTGTCAATGACATGGCAAAAGGCGAATTTGTAAGTATGATTTCCTCTATTCTAAAAGCACCTGGCGATCGCTCACCAGAGCTGATGGAAAGACTTAAAACACTAGTTGGTCGAGTCACCAGAGGCAACTTTAGCGAAATACAAAAAGCAGAACTGAGTGGGCTTGAAAGTGAAATCGCCGAGGCGGTAGCACAAGTCAACTCATTCTCATACCGCTTAGAACGGATTAAACAAAGTGCAACGCCAAAAGATTACTACCACTCACTAGAAACATTAATTGATGATGTTTCAAAAGAAACGGTTACGGTTTCAGGAGCAGAGCGAAGCGAATTTGTCACCTTGCTTAACAACGAAGCACGAAAACGGCCATTGATTCGCGACATGGCACACCCACTGCTAGTCACTATTGATAAGGCAAAAATAACGCCCGCATTTGGTGAAGCAGTAAGCGAGCTGGATGAGATTGCTAGCCGCCTCACCACCGATGCTTCGTTGACCGATCGTATTACCGCGATATCTCGCCAGCTGCCTTCGCTTCTTCGTCGTCAAACAACTGATGGCGAGCGTCGTCGCTTCTTTATTGAGCTAGAAACCTTTACCAATAATCTAAGCATGCTGCCTGGCGAACGCCTAACGCTTGATATTAAAGAAGTTGTTGCCAATGCAACCAGCGTCATTGCCCGCTACAAACACTCTGCAAACGCAACGGAGAGCGAAAAAGAACTGATTGAAGGCGCGGTCGCCCAGCTAACAGCGCTTAATACAAAGATTGATGAAGAAGAAAACAAACGTATTGATGCGGAGAAAAAAGCTGAAGAAGAACGTCTTGCGGTAGAACAAGCTGAGGCTGAAAAAGCAAAACGCCAGGCTGACATTCAGCGCCAACAAGCTGACAAAGCAATCCGTCGTCAAAACGCTATTAGTGCCGCTTCGGTCAAGACTAATCTCACCGGCTTCCAACGAACACGGGTAAACCGCAGACGTCGTCGCGCACCGGTAAAGATCTAAGGCAGCACGCGAAACATATCCATAGGTAGGAGGATGGTGTGAAAAAAGATATGTCACGTATCATAGCAACTGTACTGGTAGTGCTTACTGGCGTAGCGACCGTTACTACATCACTACACGCCACCGACTATTTTCGACGCAACTATGACGGCAGCCTAGCGGAGGGTATCACCGTTGCTGCACACGAACTACACGTCAAGAGAAATGTACCTGTCGACATATCTGACAAAATACCTGCTGGAAACGGACACAACTGGTCGATGATTTTTAACACTCATCGCGATGTTGAAGGAAATAGCTGGAATACCTTGTCGGTCGCTATTACGGGGAAAAAAAACAACAACGCAAACGAAACATTCACGGTTCGCTTTGATCCTAACTATGGCATGATTGATTACCAATTACCGTCAAGTGCAGAATCTAATGCTAACGCCTATCATTGCTACAATAGCCATTATCCAAACTGGAGAGCAGTAATACCAGACTACGCTCCTTATAATAATATACGAAAAGGAATACTCTTTAATACAGATCAAAACGCAACCCTACCCTACAAACTAAAAAAAGGTATCGATAAACACGATTACTGGATTACATTGGTTAATGGATTGATCGGTTTTGGTCATGGCAATACGCCAGGAGAAAATACTATGTGGGCATGGCGTATTGATTCAACGCGTTTTACTGCCACAAGTATTTCCCTGTCTGTTGATCGGTTTGATGCTCTCATAGGGCCGCCAGCAGGACAAAGTAGTCATAAAGGGCCCAAGTTTGTCATCGCTAACGCTACTCTTGGCAATGTACTACAAAGAAAGCTGGACACACTTGTTGGTGGCAAAGAGCCAGAAGATTTAGCCTCTCTTACATACACGTATAATAATACTGAGTACTCACATAACATGCTTACACAACCTCATGAAACGAGACGCACACTTGCTACTGTACGCACATTGGCTGGGTACGAAAATCCAGAAAACTTTGTACGTGAGGGTGTGGTTACTATCAAAAGAGAAGAACAAATGAGTCTGAAAGATCGTCTACCAACAAACAAGAATCGTTGGGCTATGAGGTTTAAAACAGAAGGTGCCTCTCCCCCACCTCTAGAGTTTATGTTTACGACAAGCGACGGAAAAAAAGCCTCCGCACAAGTAGGACAAAATAGAGCTATGGCATTGGTAAATGTACCAGCTGAAAGCAAAATGTGGCCACTTGAACCATCAAAAGGTGATCTTACTGATCAAGAGTATAGCGACAAGGTACGGCAAACATTTTTTAAAAAAGGAGCAGTTTTTTGGATACCATCAGCAGGAGAGCAAGTTCCAGGTCTCG
>JASFWT010000016.1:0-8833 GCA_050049075.1 Candidatus Babelota bacterium
TCTCGAGCCTCATCACGGCCAATGGATACAAAGCAGGGGAACCACACCTGACGGCGCGAGCCACTTCTCCATCAGTGATAAAACTGATCTTTTCCCTATCTCCTTTCTAAGTCTTAATGATAATAAAGCACCTATCGGCTGGGGACACTCTCAAGTTACCAATGAGACAAAAACACAACTGCGCTCGTACTGGCTCGCCTACGACAATGGAGTGGTGAGCGTCGGCGCTGGTGAATCACCAGGTATAAATACGCAATGGGCGTGGCCACTGTTTGGAGCAAGTACTGCTTCACTTGAAGATTTTTCAATCACCAGCGCAACTAATCCACTTGCTGATCTTTTCGATCTTAGTTTTACCAGTTTTAATGGCAGCGCTGCCACACAAGAAAAAATTGCCGAATACTGCGGCCCGCAAGAAGCACGTAAAGTAGTCGCCGCAACTACTCACCTAACAACTGACTCGCAACATGTTTTAAAGCATATTCGCAGCTGGCTTGGCTGGCAAAGCCCAACAGAAAGCTGGGCGCGTGAAAAAGTAGATCTGACCGCCCGCCGAAAAGTATCGCTTGTAAACAAAATGAGTAACGTACCTTCTAATAAATGGGTTACTACTTTTCGCATGTTAAATGCACACAAGGTCCCACTCCATTTTGAGTTTACAGATGTCGGCAACAAAGTAACAATACTGAAACTTACCGATCGTTATGCTTCACTAAAAGGACCGATTCACAGAGAAGCTGGCTTTGCTTCATCAGGGCAAATCTTTACTGCGCAAAAATATGATACTCCCTTTACTAACTCATGGAAAGCAGCCCCTGATGAGAGCATCGGTGGCCCAGGAACACCTCACAGCATTAGTATTAATTATGTAAAACTGGATGCACCACGCAATAGTGTTTTTGAGCCTACAAGAGCTGAGCGAGATTACTGGCTTGCCCAGTATGAAAACTATCTCGCATTTGGCTGGGGAACAACCCCAAGTAAAGACTCTATTGTATTTGCCTGGCCCATTACACCAGAAGGTAGTGCCCCGTTCATGCTCAAAGAACTTACTGTGAGCATGCCCGCAAAAGACCATATGTATGCTAGGGCATATCGTTGGAATAGTGACACACAAAAGCATGAATATTTCTACGACTACAGTCGTGCAGGTTACAAAGATTTTATACAAGCGATCTACGGCCTTGCTTTTATCCCGGCAAAAGCGTCTCTACGTACTCTCTGCAAAGAAAAAATAGAAACTTTTGTGATGGCAAAGGACCCCACTGAGTTTGAAGCATATAAAGATAAATGGCAAAGCAAACTAAGCGATGCTAAAGCGCGCGGTCTACGCTCTTACCAATATTCAGATATACAAAATAAGGTTAATGATGCGAACACCTTGGAAAAAATCCGCACTGCCATTGGCTGGGATAAACCAGCAGATCTTGATCTGCGCCCTGGCATGCTCTCTATTCACAATCTTCAAGAAGATAATGTACTTCGCCAAGAAATGCTTCCTGCTCCTGGTGCTTGCCACCTGCGATTCAACACCTACAATAGCGAAAAGCTTTCAGTACAGTTGCTTGATGCCGAAGGCAACGCGCTGCACGACGTACGTGTTGGCTGGGGCAATGGTATTGCTCTAGAAGGCACTGACAAGAGCAATGCTGACTACGCACCCCCTGCCGGCTCAAATACCAATAAACTTTGGATCGATTACCACAATAAAACCTTAACTATTGGAAGCATTGATGAAGAGGGTAAACCGGTCGTCCAGCTCACCACTACTGACGAGCAAAATGCACCAATTGCTTCTTTCCGTATCACTGAAAGCTCTACACAACAACGAACACAACTTGCCATGCTCTCCAGTACGACCTTTGCGCCCCCTGCTTTCACCGATGCTTTTCTACGCTCCCTCTCATTTGGTGATAAGCCACTTAGTAATGACATTGCTATACCGGTACCAGCTGGTAACGCAAAAAGCTGGGTGATGTACTTTGACACTAATAAAAAAACACCATGTACCGTCAGTGTTGATAGTGGCAACCAGCTGCTGCATCGTCTGGAGCTTGGCCGCTGGGACTTCCTTGCGGCGGCTATGACTTCAGCAGTGCCAGAAGCACATACTCAAGGACGATATGGTGCCAGTATCAGCAACGGTATGACCGCGCAAGACGATGTTTGGCGAGAAGAAAACGGCGTTACCAAGGATGAATGGCAGATAACAGAATCAACCGAAGGCATTGCGGTTGAGTCAATAGTACATGGCTATGGCCCGGGGACAAAATACCTGCAAGAGCCAACCGAGGAAGGTGGCTTTAGTACTCATTGGATTATGTACCACGACAACATGATGGCCTTTGGTCACGGAGACGTCGCTGGTCAACGCACTGGTTATATCTGGCAACCAACCATTCAAAGAACAGCACCGGTAACGCAAGCACGTCTGCAGCTAAACGAAGGAACCGTACGCAATATTCGCGTAGAGAAAGGCAGCGAAGAAACAGCGCAGAAAATTCTGAATAACTATACAGCGCTGGTGGCTACCGACAAGGGAGCCTCAAGCGAAGTGATTAAGATTCTAAATAAACAAAGCAGTAAAACGGTATTCCATGTAGATGCCGGCAGCAAGCTTAAACGTGCTCACTCTCTGCTACTTCCGCCAAAGGCACGCAATGAGCAGCGCTTTGCCTGTACATTTAAAACATCAAGTGATCTGGTAATTCCCGGATTTTCTGCAGTTAATACTCCTGGTATATATGAGTACTGGATTGATATAAACACGGGTTCTTTTTCAGGTAAAATAACCAGCTATTATCACGATGCGGATGGTAATACTAGTCCACAGGTGATGCAAAATTATGCATACCAGGGTGCAATTAAAAAGTGGACAAATGAAAATGTTGATCGCAATACAGGAGCAGCTGAAACCATTCAACATAAAAGGGTTACTGAAGATGATGCCAAGTACCCACATATCAAGCTAAAAAAAGATGCTGACATGTGGCTTGTTTTCAACAAAGGCTGGCTTGCCTACGGTCATGGTACGGATATTGGCAAAAACATTGGCGTCGTGTGGTACTTTACGCCAAGCAAGCATCGCCGCCCTATCAATTATCTGACAATGACCACTTGGGCAAGTAACGCCAACTACTACGATGTCACCTTCCTTGAGCCAAGCGAAGAAAAATGGAGAGAAAGTCGTGCAGCCTACGAAGCGCGCTTTGAGGAGCAGCTACCAGCAAGCGATGCTATTGCACTGGCTATTCGCACACGCATAGCCAGCAGCCGTCCCGACACCGTGACTATTCCTGCTCAAAGTGATGAGGCAAGAGAAATAGCATTACCAAGTGGCAGCACACAAAGCTGGGTGTGCACGTTTAACGCCGTACATCAAAAAGGCGCTGATGGCAGCCACACCAATAAAGATCTGCGTTTCTTTATCGATACACACGTTGACGCAGAAGATCCACTAAAGAACTCCGCATTCATCGTGAGAAAAAACACCGACTACACACAATTCATCAATGATCCCGGTAAAAAACTTGCTGATGGCACCACTCGTGGCAACGTCATCAACCAGCTCTATCGCCTGAACCGCGAGTCCAGCGGTGTACCTTTTGATGTCTGGACAACAAGTGGTAGAGAAAACAATCACTATCTATCTCACCTATGGGTCAATGGTGGTGATAATGGTCGCTTTGGTATTAATAATAATAATGGTCGCATTCACGGCGCAACCAGAGATGCCGATGGTAATAATACCGCACAACACTGGATTGCCTACCACCAAGGATACGTAGCAACTGGTTTGGGCGCCGGTCCACAGGTAACGGTTGATGACAGAGGACGCACCAGCTTTAGTAACATCGGTATGATTTGGAAAATGAAGCCACATCTTGCACAAAAAGACGGTGGGCCACGTCAGGTTCAAGGACTACGTGTTACCAGCGCTGACAAATCACCAGTGCTTCTTACCCACGTTAACACTCGCCAACTCAACGAAAGCGATAGTGCTTCTCTCGAGAAAGGCTTGAACAGCATGATCTCTGCAACACGTCAGGGACGCGTGCGAGGCGGCATCGATAAACCAGGGCTTGATCTGGTTAACCATATGCGCCAAGAAGTTGGCCTTCCGTCAGAAAAAATAAGTCTGAGTGATAACAAGTTGTTGCTGGCAAGACCAATACGGACACACTACGTTGCCTCCCTTCCTCAGGAGCAGCTCGATGCGCAGAAATTCATTGTAAGCTTCACGGCGAAAACACGTAGCCGTCTCTTTGTCAGCCCACTGGATAAGGATAATAAAGGTCTTGCACCATTCTTTATCTCGCAATGGCTAGCGGAAGGTAATGATAACAAAGTCACTGCCGGCATTCTGGGTAAAATTATGAACCAAGAATTTGGTGATCAATATGTGAAAAAATCTCTCGATGGTGGCTTCGATACCGCAAAAGGTGCCGACAAGATTGCGGCAGCAACCAGCAATGAAACCTACATCAGTATCAAAAACCAGCCTTTGACAATTGACGGTGCCCCAAATCCAGCACTTACGATTCCTGGTAAAGATCAGGCCTACTGGTTCTATTATGATGGCGAACACCTCTCCTTTGGTCATGGTAGCAAGCCAAGCGAGGGTAGTGTTGGCTTTACTTGGAAGCTGCTTGAGCCGCTGAGTGCCGCGATCTACGGCTTTGCATTCTATGCCGATGTTAATTTGATACTGACGCCACCAATCTCATTTCATACACCAACAGAGGCGGATGTTTCAGCAGTCACGAAAGCAATAACTAATGCTGACCTTGCTGCCGCTTTCATCGGTGAAGCAATCCAAGCACCTCTTCCTGATGGTGCAAGCGAGAAAAAAGAGGAAGAAGTAAAAGAAGAGACAATCGAGACAGAAACTGCTGACGAAAACAAAGAAAAAACTGAACTGACTACAGACAAGACAACTGAAGAAAAGATAGATACCACAAAAGATAATGAAACTAAGACCGATGAAGCTAAGACCGATGAAGCTAAGACTGACGAAACAAAAACAGAAGAAGAAATTAAAAATGATACGGTAGAAGGAGCTGAGGCCACAAAAGAAACGACTACCGAAACAAATAACGAAAAGAAGAAAGAACCAAGTATAACTGACGAAACAAGTACAACAAAAGAGAGCGATATCTCTAATGACACTAAAAATGATAGCACCAATAATACTGACGATGTCACTGGTACCGAAACGAAAGAGAACGTAACGACAACAGCTAGCACTTCTACCGAGAAAACTGAGCCTGAAGCAATCGTCACAGACCCTCGCCAATGGCAGGATATTCCATTCCAAGGTGATGATGCGCAACAGTTCATCATGCGTTTCAGCGCCCACGCACGCAGCAACTTTAGCATCGCGCTTGGTGGTGCAGAAAGTGATGCCCCCGTCTATGCGCTTGAACTTGGCGCAACAAAGATAGCAGGCTCACGAATCTTTAAAGGAAAAGAAACACCACACGTCTCGTTTGCAGATGTAAGCATTGCCAGCACCGCGGTACCAATCAACTACTGGCTCGCCTACCACCGCGAAACCGTAGAGAGCGACGGTGAGCAATCGCAATCAATTGGTCACTTCTCGCTGGGGCAAGGAGTTGTTCCTGGCGGTAGCGTCCTCTTCAACTGGCAAGACAGTTCACCAGTAGACTTTACCCGCTGCAAGCTGGTTGGCAGTCAAGACACCACCTTCAAGAACATTGTGTTCGTAGAAGATACCGGCAAACTTGATGAGCTGCGAACACAGCAAGCAACCAAATATATCGCAATGGGCAACAGCGGCGCTTTTAATCAGTGGCGCAGCGACTGGACATTTAGCGTCCCCGGCAGCGGTCGCCTCACCTTCTCGGCCCGCTCTGCCAACGCCCTGCACATAGGCTTGGCAACGCAGTTACCAACCGAAAAAGGTTCCCAAGTGCCGCTCTATGAGATGGTAATCGATCGTAGCAGCTCTCGAGTAACCACCTTCAAGAAAGATGGAATCGCGACGGGACCAGTGCTTTCACGAGAAGCGCTGCTTCCTCGCGATACGCTTGCCCATCCATACTGGCTTACCTATGACAGTGACACTCAGCTCCTTACCTTTGGTAAGGGCGACACGCCAGGTGAAAATGAACTCATCAGAAAAGAGATTGAAAATGCCGACGCGACCATACGTCACTTCTCGTTCACCAACAGTGATGCAGGTGCTATCTACACCAATGTACAGTACACACCTATTATCAAAACTGGTGCTGACTTTCACAAAGCAAACCCAGGTAACGGGCTTGCCAAAGAAAATGAGTGGAAAAATGAATGGCAGTTTACGGAAACGGCCAATACCACGACCTTTGACGTAAAGGGAGCAAACGGTGCCGTAATTGTTCTGGGACCAAACGCGACATCCCCAGCAAACAGCTACCGCATACGCCTCAGTAAAGAATTTGCCGCCGATGTTATTGAAGGTGAGGATGACCGTAATGTAAAAGAAGTCGCCCAAGATGAAGCGGCCTCTCTCCTGCCTGCTGACGACGCCCTGCATTCTTTCTGGATTCAACGAGAGAATGGCGAAGGTAGTACCACTCTTAAACTAGGTACCTGGGCAGAGGGCGAAACTAAAACAGAAAAAACGCCAGGAAGCATCACCCTGGTAACGTGGGAAGATAAGAAAGATCCGGTGGCAGTCAACGCCTTTACCTTTGCCGCCTATGACGCCCCTGCATTTGTAGAAAACATTAAAGTCTTTGCAGCGGGAGCGTCGGCGAACAATACTGCAGCGACAAGTAATGACACTGCTGCGCAAACTACCGAAAAAGCTACCGCCGCCAATATTCCTGCACAAATGACTTGGCAGGAAGCAGCGCAAGCCTCTCGAAGCCGCAACTTTACGCGGGCTCGTTCTCGTGGCAGAAGATCAAGTAGAAGCGCTCTTGAATCGAGGAGATAGATAGCTATGAGGACCCTTCGCACCACTCTGCGTACTTGCACCCTATTTGTTACGTACCTGAGCTTGTTATGTGCGACACCTCTACGTGCTTTTAACTTCAGCACTAACGCTGAGATGTATAAATACAGCAATCCCGAACAAACAGAAAGTTGGGAATTTCCTGCAAATGGTGGCGCCGTTTTCTTCTCCTCTGCCACTTCATGCAAAATCGGAATTAAACAAGGTAGCTCACTCAAGCGGGAAATTCATATATCTCGTAAGTCAATGACAGAGGTGGGTGTTAGTTTTATTGGGCCAAACAGTACCGGCCGGAAACAAACAATTAACTTTGATCGCACGCCGCAAAAAAGTGGTGGTGACTTCCAGTATTGGATTGTCAGTGATGCGCAGTACTTGCTCCTGGGCACCGGCACAGAAGTTACCCAAGATAGCCTACTCTATATGATGAAAATGCAGCCGTGGCAACAAGGGGCAAGCTTTAAAGTTGGCTTCGCATCGAAAAAACAGGGATGGACGGTTCCTACTGCATTCTTTAACAACCTACGCTTTGACGACCTCCCACAAAATAAATTCTGGCAAGGGCACAATGTTTATCATGATATTAATAATAAGTTAGTTTACACCGCTTCCGTTGCTACTCCTGGCTCATGTTTTCTACGGTTTGATCTCTACGACCGGGGCACAACAGGAGTACTGCTAAAAAGATCAACCAGCGGCAGTACCTTACAAGAAATTAGATTTGAAAGAGATCGCATACTGACGGTGGGTGGCAGTGCTGCTTCCTATAAACGACCTGCTGGCACTTTGCTTGAACGTTTATGGATTGATTATCATGGCACAACCCTTACGGTGGGTAGCATCGACGCCACAGGTGCCCCTAAAGTACTCTTAACAACAAACTATGATACTCCTCTTGCTATCGGCGCCTTCGAGGTAAAAGAAGAAGGCGGCAGTGCCGGAAAACTACTGACTGTTCTTGAAAACAGTAATTTCATGAATAAAGAGCTACATACCAAGCTGGAAGACAAAGCACCGGAGCAATTTCATCATGCCGCCATACCGGCTGATAGATCACAACACTGGACTATGTATTTCCAAGCAAGTGAAAAAGCAGAGTGTCTCATCAAGCTTCTTTCCGGCAAAAAAACACATTCTCTGCTAAACCTTGGTACGCCAGGATTTGAAAAGGCATCATATACAAGCACTAGTGCGGCCGGCATACATGGTAAATATGAGGTCAAGCAAGATCACAGTAATAACTGGCGTATTACCGCGACACCGACAGCGGCACCAATAGTCGTTTTTGATGGCCCGACACCGGCTGAAAAATTCTTAAAAGAACCTTCAGCTCCAGGACAATTCAACAACTACTGGGTAACCTACTATCGTGGTCTGATAGCGTTTGGTCATGGTAGATGGGCACCAAAAAATGGTAGCTCTGTGTATGTTCCCCAAATCATAAGCATCGCCGCCCAACCAACAGGATTTAGCAGTGCAGCTCCAGATACTGTCGGCATTGCGCTTTCAAGTGGTACATTAAAAGGTGTTGAGTTTCACCAGGCACTCCCCCAGCAGTACCTTCATATCGTTAATGAAGCAAAAAAAGCACTCGCCTCTCAAGGTGGCAGTAGTGATGCAGTCGGCGAAATCTTTGACAAACGAAGCGAATATATGTCGTTTGGTATTCCTGCAGAAAATCAATTTAAGAACTACCACACCATTCCCTTGTCTGCTCAAGACAGAGAAAAGCAGCGTGTCGCCTTTACCTTTAAATCAGAAACATTAAATGCGTTTATTGGCCTGAGCGAGCGAGACAGCAAAGAGAACGATTATGCCATGGCCATTAATGGATATGAAATTCCTGGCCACATGGCAGCCTACTACCGCAAT
>JASFWT010000057.1:0-5555 GCA_050049075.1 Candidatus Babelota bacterium
TTTGTCGATCAATAGAATTTGTGACTCTTCGGTTACGGTTACCAGGCCAATAACTTGACCGTTACGCGTTGTTGTCGGAATAGTTCGTACCCCAACACCGCCACGGTGCGCAACACGGAAGTCTTCAACACGTACTCGCTTGCCGTAGCCACGAGAGGTCGCAAACAACAGATTACTGTCTGGGCTTACCACCACCAGGCCAACCACGATGTCACCATCTTTCAGGCGAATACCACGCACACCAGCCGCTTGGCGGCCCATAGCGCGCACTTCATTTTCATGGAACTGAATGCCTTGACCATTTCGAGTTGCAATTACAATAGTGTTGTCACCGTTACTGAGGCCACAGAACACCAGCTCATCACCATCATTCAAACCAACAGCACGAATACCGGTTGAGCGGATTTTGCTAAATGCCATAGCATCGGTCTTCTTAATAGTACCGTTACGGGTACACATAACCAGAAACTTACCTTCCATATCACGAGTGCACAGCAGCTTCACGACACGCTCACCTTCGACCAGCGGCAGCAAGTTAACAACGGCGCGCCCTTTCGCGGTACGAGACCCTTCAGGCACTTGAAAGACTTTGAGGCTGTATACACGACCAAGGTTGGTAAAGAACAATAGCTCATCGTGGTTTTTGGTCACAAAGATATCCTGCATAACATCATCAGAGTCACCCAGGTCTGCCATGCCTTTCTTACCTTTACCGCCACGACGTTGCACCGTGTACGTATCAAGGATGACACGCTTCATGTAGCCCTTGCGAGTCAGAGTAACGACTACTTCTTCATCAGGGATAAGGTCGGCCTCAGAGAGTGCATCAACCGCATGCTCGATACGCGTGCGACGTGTATCACCGTAGGTTTCACGAATCTGCTGCATCTCTTTAAAGATTTCACCATCAAGGACACTGCGATCGGTCAGAATCAGACGAAGCTCTTGAATCTTCTGCTGCAGCTCATGCATCTCGTTCATGATCTTACCACGCTCAAGGCCGGTCAAACGGCTCAGGCGCATTTCAAGAATTGCTTTTGCTTGTACCGGCGTCAGCTTGTAGTTGGCAACCAGTTCACCCTGCGCCGCTTCAGAATCTGGCGCTGCTTTAATAAGGGTAATAATGGGGTCAATGTTCTCAAGTGCGATAATCAAGCCTTGCAAAATGTGTGCACGGGCTTGGCACTTCTTCAGATCAAACTCGGTACGCTTAGTAACCACTTCGCGACGGTGCGCAATGAAGTGCTCCAACATTTCGCGCAGGGTAAACAACAGTGGGCGATTATTATGAATAGCCAGCAGCAAAATAGAGATGCTGGTTTGCAGCGCGGTGTGCTTGTACAGCTGGTTCAGCGTCACCTGTGGAATCTCACCACGCTTCAACTCGATCACCAGGCGAATACCACCACGGCTGGATGACTCATCACGAATGTTCGAGATACCATCGATAACTTTGTTCTTAACCAGGTCGGCAATCTTAGTAATCAAGTCTGCCTTGTTTACCTGATACGGCATCTCGGTAACGATCAAGGAGGCGCGATTGCTGTCTTCTTGAATATCTACCACTGCGCGCAACTTCACCGAGCCATGACCGGTGCGATACGCCTTCAGAATGCCAGCACGACCGCAGATGATACCACCGGTTGGAAAGTCTGGTGCGGGAATCATGGCAAAGAGTTCTTCTTCGCTTAGATGGGGATTCTTCATCAGCGCCATGCAACCATCAAGCAACTCGCCAAGGTTGTGTGGCGGAATAGAGGTAGCCATACCAACCGCGATACCATTGGCACCGTTCAGCAGCAGATGTGGAATTTTACTTGGTAAAAGTGAAGGCTCACGACGAGACTCATCAAAGTTTGGTACAAAGTCGACCGTTTCTTTTTCAATGTCCGCAAGCAGTTCTTGCGCAATCTTCGCCATACGCACTTCGGTGTAACGCATCGATGCAGCATTATCACCATCAATAGATCCCCAGTTACCCTGGCCATCAAGAACCGGATAGCGTCGACCAAAGTCTTGCGCTAGCGTCACCATCGACTGGTAAATGGCCTGGTCACCATGCGGATGATAGTTACCCATCACTTCGCCAACAACCGTTGCCGACTTGCGATAAGCACGTTCTGCATATAGTCCTTGGGTATGCATCGCGTATAAAATACGACGATGCACTGGCTTTAAGCCGTCGCGCACATCGGGCAATGCACGACTCACGATAACCGACATCGCGTAGTCTAGGAAGGATGATTTGAGTTCTTTTTCAATAGAAAGCGGTGCAATACCGCCGGTCTTGTGTAATTCGTCAACTGCCATGTGGCCAACCCCTTCAAAAATGGGACTAAATACCAGCGGAAAACCGCCTAAATTTGTGAAGGCGCATTCTACCCCGCTTTTGGACGAAACACAAGGATATTAGCTGAAAATGAAGCGTTAGAGAAAGTGCCAGATCGGCATAATTTTAAAGAGAACGATAACGTGCGCTGCGGCCACCACATCATCAACTAATACCCCCCACGCACCTGGCAGTTTTTCGCTCAGTCGCGTAAGGCCAAATTTGTAGATATCAAAGATACGAAATACTGCTACGGCCACCATCCACATGCCCCAATGAAAATCACGCAATATGAAACATAGAAGCATGACCGCCAGCCACTCATCAATCGTAATCCAGGAGGGATCCTTTTCGTTACTTTGCTTAAGGGTTACGTCAGTCGCCCACCAGGCGATGGCATAGAAAATAAAAAAGGAAGCCCAGTGTGGGGCTGAAGCGCCGCTCACAAAACGTACTGCAGCAAAAATAAGCAATGCATGCAAACTGGCAAAAGTCCCCGCTCCCTTCATTTTGGCACCACCGGTTCCCATTACAGCGATAGAATATGCCAGCTTTTTCAAATAACCCTGTATCATCTATATATCCTTCACATAGGTAAGACCCGATAACACCGTTAAAACAGCGACAACCAAAGATGTTGCGGTCGTAATAATCATTCCGTACGGCATCGGCCACAAGGCAAGCGCAATAAAAATGTAGGCGGCACTAAACTGTACCACCGTCTTACATTTGGCAAACCACGACGTGGTTAACTGGCGTCCGCGAGCTAGTAGCCAGCTGCGCAGCCACGTTACGGCAACATCTCTAAGGAGAATAATAGCGACAACCCACCACCAAATGAGACCCTCTTGTGCAAATGCTGCATAGGTAGAGATTACGAGCACCTTGTCGGCAAGTGCATCAAGGTAGGTACCAGTCTTTGACGCTGCGTTGTACTTGCGCGCAAAGTACCCATCAAAAAAGTCGGTGATATTAGCGAGCGTGAATAACAGCGCACCCAAGTACCAGTGATGTGTGGTAAAGAGCCCATAACACACCGGACCGGCGCACAGGCGAAAGAGTGACAGCGCATTTGGTGTCTGCTGTTGGCGAATTCGCTTGAATCGCGCTCGGCGCATGCGGCGACGGCGCGCTCGTGTATCACGCCTATCGGTAGAAACAGTTTTTTTCTTCATGGCAGGCAGCATACCACAACAAAAAAACCGCGGGGAGCGTTTCTAAAAAACTTGCTATGACGGCTGTTGTTTTTCAGTTGGTAAAAAGAGAGGCACCCCCGGCGTTTCTTATTGTGCAAAAACTACACGGTGAATAAGAATCCGGCTACCCAAACCAGAGAAAACCAGCTTAAACCAACGCTTTTCTCGCGCACACGCGATGGGTACCCGTTGACAAAGCGTGTGTGTCCTCGAAAATAGCAAGTGTACGATGCTAAAAAAGCCTTAGTGGTTAAGGATTTTAGCTTACACTCACCCTACTTTGATCCCTCCAAAGGAGATGCTATGAACGTACTCAAAACAAAACGCCCCATCGCGGTGCGTCACCTGACCGCCAGCGGCGGCATCATTACGAGACAAGAAAACAAATGTAACACACACACCGGCGGCATTATCACCCGAAGTACTGGTGGTATCATCACACGCAGCAGCGGCGGCGTCATGACACGCAACAGTTTTCTCGGCGGTGTATTGCCTGCCTTTACTCTTATCTTTTCTATCGCCTCAGCGGCGCATGAAAAACCCACTGCTACAGAGCAAGGAATGAGACGCTCATCATCATGGAGCGGTGTTCGTCGCACTTCTGGTAGTTCGAGTTGCTCTGATGCTTCGATGGGTAGCGGAGGTGCTTCATCAAGTGATATGTCAACCAGTCGTCCTAGCAACAGAGAGCATTCGCCACCTCATACAGGAGTGTCTCGACGACTTGCAGCTCCAGCAGCCGGCGCAGGCACCACCGCTAGCGGAATGGTACCAGCAGCCAGCGGTCCTTTCATGCGAACAAAACTAAGCACTGATGAGGAAGCATTGGCCAGGCATCGCATCTTTACTCTGGACTTGTCCGAACAGATAGTACATATGTCGGGTGCAGGAGAACGCCAATTCCCTGGTGATCTGAGAGATATTTCAATCAGCGGCACGCGATCCGATCATCTCTCTAGTGGCCTGAGTCGATTGCTCAAAGATGGTGCGCCCCTGGACCTGGCAGCGAACCTAGCAATTGCCCCTTTGGACAAAGAGGAAGATGGGCTACTTCAGTTTGCTTTTGATGAGGCGTTGTACGCAAAGATTAAGACCGAAGGAGCATGTCGTATCTCAGCGGAATCAAATTGTGCTTCCTGCATAAGAACTTCTCACTCAGCAATTTTAGAGCGATCATACTATGAGTACGGTAATAGCATTTTTAAATTCCGTAAGTTCACCAAGCCTCTTTTATATCCAATTTACGGAATACTTGGCTACAGCCCAGAGCCCACACGCAATACCCGGTATAATCCGGTCTGGTATATGCTAGGGTATCTCGATAAAATTATTGGGCGATATATTGAGATCGGCGGCGATAACGCCTGTGATCTTGATATTATAGCATCTATAATTACCCCCCTTATGTACAAAGCAAGAACCACTAAGGCAACTTCTTTCCAGATCCAAGAAGAGTCATACAGCAACCTCTTCAGACCACAAGCAAGTACTCTTAAGAAACTCTACTATACCAATCGATACATGCTTGGCCCTGTTATAGCAGCAGCGCTAGTCTTATCGGAGCGTATTCTTTCTGCAATGGGTGAAGCAGTAGCAAAAGAACCGTTAGCATTGCTCAGAAGCCTTAATAGGCGCCTCATGACTATGAATAAGAAAACGGCACACCCAACTCAGTCAGTGTACGACAGGGACTGGAGTCCCTTCGATGCAACGATGAGACACGCATATACCGTACTCTCCGTCCTACAAATAGAGCCTCACCTCTGCGGCGAAGGCATTCTTCGTGAAAAAAGAAGCGACAAAACAGTTCCCACAATATATTTATACGATGAGCGGCCCTAGTAGCTAGCTGATCAATATTCAATCAAGAAAAAGGGAATGGAGCTTTTCTTAGGAAGAAGCTCCATTCCCTTTTTTGCAACACATGAAAACTACTGTCATAGTACCGCAAAGCAGAAGAGAAACTACTGACAAACTAGATGACAAGTTAATGATCTCTTCTTTGCGTTTCTTCTCAAAGTCGTCAGCTC
>JASFWT010000058.1:0-5516 GCA_050049075.1 Candidatus Babelota bacterium
GTTATTTATAAAAAGCTTATTGAGGTATGTGATCTTTCCTTTGCCTATCACTGTCTTGGCGTTGCTTCCACGTTTCTTAAGGAAGCGGGACGAGCCGAGTGGTATTACGAGCAAGCGGTTGCCAAGCAAAAAGATCCGGTTTTCAGGATGTGTGGTCTGTACTCGTTTGCCATCCTTTATTTGCGCCACCATCCTTCTTGGCAACAAGATGGCTCAAAAGCATTGCAGTACCTTGAAGATGGGTATGCTCTTCTAGAAGAGAGTGCTTCGGCATTGCGCAGCTCAAAACGCTTCCTACCTCAAGTATGCGAGACTTTTGTCTGGCGCATGGTATGGGTAATATTGCACAAATACATCGTGCAATGGGGGACCTAGAAAAGGTGGCAGAGGTTAATAATCAGATTCTGACAATCGATGATCAATTGCCCATATGGTGGGAAGAGTACAGCAAAGTGTTACTAGAGTTGGGGCGTTACGATGAGGCGCATCGTGCTATCATTCAAGGGCTCGATCGGTATTATGATTATCCCAACCTGCATGCGCTGCTAGGTCTCTGGTGCCATAAGGTGGGGCAGCAAACACAAAGTGTTCACGCCTACGAACGAGCCTGTCGCTACGATCCAGAAAACAAAGTGTATCGTGCTGCCTATGAAGCGGCGAAGCAGCGCGTCGGTGCGCACATAAAAAAAGCTGCATTTTCGCACTGATTTGTTACACTTTCTATGTGAGTACGCAATTCTTTTTGTAGTGGTAGTGGGCAAAATATGGAAAATCTTTCTTCATCATTTGAGGTGATTGTAGTAGGAGGCGGTCACGCCGGCATCGAAGCGGCACACATCAGTGCGCGCATGGGGGTTCGCACCGCACTTATCACACTCTCCAAAAAACATATTGGCTTGATGCCATGTAATCCTTCAATCGGTGGGCTGGGCAAAGGTCACATCGTCTACGAAGTAAGTGCGCTGGGCGGCTTGATGCCCCAGTTGGCAACCAAAACCTACCTGCAAGCACGCATGTTGAACACCAGCAAAGGGCCAGCAGTCCAAGGTTTGCGTCTACAAATCGATAAATATACTTACAAGCAAGCGGCGCAAGACGCGCTGGCAGCTACCGAAAATCTAACGATTATCGAAGGCAAAGTTGACGGTATTACGTTTGAGCACGGCGATGAACGCGCACGCGTAACCGGCGTTAAGGTCGCCTGTTCAGATGACTTCCCGGGCAAGGACCCGGGAACGAGTAATCTGGGCCCCGACTCAAGGCCGGGGAGACATTTTTCAGCACCCACTGTCATCATCACTGCAGGTACATTCTTAAACGGCGTGATGCATACCGGCACGCAGCAAGTTGCGGGTGGGCGCGTTGGTGAAGACGCCGTAAAAGGTTTATCTGAAAGCTTAACAGAGGTGCTTGGTGCGCAGCTGGGACGCCTCAAAACAGGGACGCCGCCGCGTATGCGTGCTGATAGCATTAATTACGATGTTTTGGAGCGGCAAGAGGCGCATCAGGTACCGTATCTGTTTGAGTTTGATCAGCCGACTGATGGCGTCGTCGAAAAAGTGCCCTGCTACATAGCCTATACCACACCAAAAACACACAAAATTATTGCTGACAACATTCATCTGTCTGCTATGCACAGTGGTAACATTTCTGGCCGCGGTCCCCGTTATTGTCCCTCTATCGAAGATAAAATTTCTCGCTATCCCGATCGTGAGTCGCATCACGTCTTTGTTGAGCCAGAAGGAGAAGGTATCAATGAAGTGTACCCGAGTGGCTTGTCTACCTCGCTACCAGTTGAGACGCAAGACGCTTATATGCGTAGCATTCCTGGCTTTGAAAATGCGGAGATGGTCAAACCAGGATACGCAGTAGAGTACGACTTTTTACAACCCACGGCGCTGCAGCACACGCTGGAGACAAAAAAAATGCGCGGCCTGTATTGTGCCGGTCAAATTAACGGCACGACTGGCTACGAAGAAGCGGCTGGGCAGGGCATTCTGGCGGGTATTAACGCGGCGCTGCAAGCACAGGGCAAAGATCCATTCACTCTGAAGCGCACCGAAAGCTATATCGGTGTCATGGTTGATGACCTGGTGACGCTGGGCGTTGATGAACCATATCGCATGTTTACCTCGCGCGCCGAGCGACGCTTGTTGCTTCGCCAAGACAACGTCTTTGCGCGCCTGATGCCGTACGCCAAACAGCTGGGCACCGTCGACGATGATCTCTATGCACGGTTTGAAGCGGAGCAGGCATTGGTTGAGAAAGCAATTGCCTGTGTGCGCAGTAAAAAACCATTTGGTGAGGTGTATAAGTTATTCCAGTCACTTTCCTTTGATGACACCGTCTGTACGCAGGGGGCGCAGCTGCTCAGTGATGAGTTGCGTGTACCGATTGCCAGCTTCTCACCACGTGTGCTGCTGCAGGTGTACGCTGCTATGCGCTACGATGGGTACCTGCAGCGTGAAGAGGCAGAGGTGGAAAAGATGAACCGCTTTGCGTCTTTAGAAGTGCCAGCAACGTTTTCTTATGATGGTATTGACGGTATCAGTTTTGAGTTGCGGCAAAAACTTGCGCATCACCAGCCGGCAACTATTGCACAGGCACAGCTGATTCCCGGTATGACGCCCGCTGCAATCTCGGTTCTTATCTTTGCGGTTCGTCTGCAAAAAGGAGACTTTGCATGAACATCTTTTCCCGTCTCTACGAATGGCTAATCTGTCTTTTTTCTACAAAAAAATGTGCAGAGCAGCGCGTGCAGGGACCAAGGAAAGGACGCATTGCGGTGATTGTGCCACATGAAAAAAACCTGTGGGCTATGGGTGTAGCGCAGCGTTTTATTAGCTCGCTGCGCGAGCGTATTGGGTATCAACAAACGCCTGATATCGACATTCTCTGTGCGCAAAATGATGAAACCTACTTAGTTGAAAAGGTGTTAACACCGCTGTACCAACGACACTTTAGTGGTGAGCAGTACGAGGCTATTGTAACCGCGGGGACCTGGTGTTCCGCTGCAGTGCGAGATGCTATTGATGAGTGGGATCATAAAATTCCTCAGGTATTTTGCTCGGTCCAAGATCCGGTTGGCAATGGGTTTGTGGACTCTTTGGAAGAGCCGGGGGTGCAGGTATCTGGTGCTTGCTTGATTGAGCTGGACTACACTATTTTAGTCAAAGTGTTACAGGCGGTCTGTCCCGATAAAAAGCGGATTTTGATTCCCTACAGTGATTATAAGAAAAAGGGACAAGACTTGGGGGTGCGCCTCAAGGATCTTGATCGATTGATTGATGCGGCTGCACCATCAAAATTGAAAATTATGCCTTTTCCGATTCAAAAAGGGACGCCGTGGCGTGATGTGTTGCGCGAGCGCATGCGAGACTGTGATATGGTGTGTACGTTGCCTGACAATGTCTTTTTATCCCAAACCGAGCAGGTTATTGCCCTCTGTGATGAGATGAAGGTGCCGCTGTGCACGGCAGAACTAACATCGGTGTACCATGGTGCTTCGTTTGGGTTTGGCGAAACTGGCGACACCTACGGCTTGTATGCCGCTGCTATTGTGTATGACATGATCGTGAATGGACGTGATATTTCTACTATTCCGGTTATTGTGCTGAATAGCGGTGGAACCTTTTTCTTTAATAGAGACGCCATGCACAAGCAAGGCGTAGTACTCAGTGAAGAGGCTGAAGGCTTGTTGAGCATGCAAAGTATTTTTACGCAGTAATAACTTTTGTACGGTTTTTCAAAAGATTCCAGTTGACAGGTGTGTATGGTCTGGGTATCTTTACGCCTCAATTTTGCGCGGGAATAGCTCAGTGGTAGAGCACTGCCTTGCCATGGCAGGGGTCGCGAGTTCGAATCTCGTTTCCCGCTCCAGTTTTTAAGGTCGCACGTTCAGTGTGGCCTTTTTTCATAGATATTCATTTTTTTGAACGTGCATTTTTATGAGTTCCCGGTGCCTCGCACCTAAAGGTGTCTCGACCGTGATGTCGCTAAAGAAGTAGCCCATTTGACTGCATTAGAATAGGTGATACAAAAATATTGAAGTGTCTACTTTAGCGACATCACGGGTTCATGCCATAGGCTGAAGCCCCGGGATCTTATGAAAAACCCTATGCAGTAGGGCTTCCTTCGTTTGCACCCCCTTTTTTATTCTGCTAGAATACAACCCTTGACGCGCATACCGTTTTTGTTCAGATTCCGTTTCTGCGTAGACATTTTTGCGCTCAGAGCAGCGTCAGTCATTAATTTTTATGTGACGCTCCTTTTTTTTTAATAACCGCATGTCATTCGCGATATATCTTTTGCATGGGCAAAGATCGAGACGGCAGCACGCCGAAGCACGCATGAATGACCCCACTGTACCATTATGGGTATAACGAAAAGGCTCTCGCTATGAGATCGATTTTACTTGAAGCTTCATCAATTGAACGTGCTATAGATAAAGCATGGAACGAAGCAGGAAAACCACGCGAATTCACCATTAAAGTGCATGACGAAGGGGAGCGTAACTTCCTTGGCTTTTCTCGCCGTCCCGCACGCCTGTCTATTCTTTTTGTGCCGCAGCGCGATGAAAACTCATCACGTTCTTCTCGTGGTCGCTCACGCAATAATGACAGTCGTCGTGGTGGTGGCCGCAATGATCGTAACGATCGCAATGACCGTCGCAGCAACAACCGCAACGAAACCAGTGATCGCCGCTCATCTCGCAGCAATGCACCAACCCGTTTTCCAGAAGACAAGCCGTCAACTCGTTCAAACGACAGTAATCAAGACTGGCGTGGCGAGTGGGAAAAATACGTTATTACCACTGTTCGTGACATTACCAAGCTGATGGGTATTACTGTTCCCTTTGAAGCGCGTCGCGATGACAAGATGCTGACGCTGAGCTTCAAAAAGGCAGTACTTGAGGATGCTGAGGAGCAACATATGCTCTTTGCGTCGCTTTCCTACCTTTCTATTCAGTTTCTGAAGCGTCATTACAAAAACCGCTTCCTAGGCTACCGCGTACTAGTAACCTGTGCAGACAAAGGTGCTGCTGCAGACAAGCCGGCACGTAAGAGCGAGGCAAAAGCAAGCCGTAACGATCAACACGACATTGTTGAGTCAATTACGCAGTCTATGGATGTAGGTGACGAAAAAGTTGAGGCTACGCCACGCGGTCGCAGCGCCAAGTCTGCTGACAAGCCAAAAGAGGGTAAGGCGCAAGAAAGTAAGCCAAAGCCTCGTGGTAAAAAAGCAGCAGCGAATGATGCTGGCGACGATATCGTGTCAGAGCAAATTCGCTTTGCACAAGAGCAGCTAGAGCGTGAAAAAGCTGAAGCGGCTGTAGAAAAAAAAGCGGCACCAGCAAAAGAAGCGGCACAAGCCGATTCTGCCCCTGCTGAAGCGCCAGTAAAAGAGGCTGCGCCAGCCGAGAAACCAGCGAAAAAGAAGCCAGCCAAGAAAGAGGCACCAAAGCTACGCCGCTTTTACGTAATGCCTGACGAAGAAGGCAATGGCGGTGACAAGTA
>JASFWT010000059.1:0-5448 GCA_050049075.1 Candidatus Babelota bacterium
TGATGCCATGTGTATCTGGTGCGGTAAAGCCGGTGACATGCGGTGCATACGGCTGCGCATACCAGCGGCCCGGTTCGTAGAGAAATCCTAAATCAGGGCATTTTTGATGAAGCTCGCGACGACCCTCTTCATCAAGGCCATGGGTGACCCAGAAGAATGATTGGTCTAGCTTTTTGGTGAAGCCATCGTGGGCTGCGGGGTAGTAATCGTGAAGGAATGCCAGTGTTGCTTCCTTATGCTCAATATGTTCACGGCTGACAAACGCAGACAGTCGTTGATGAGGTACGGCTAATGCGGTGCCGGTACGATCAAAGAGCGTACCGCGTGTTGCTGGCATATCCACACTCACGGTGTACTGCGTGCGCGCCAGGTGGTCAAAGAATGGTGCATGTACGATTTGAATAAAGTAGAGCCGCACCATAATTAGGGTGGCGCAGCAGACAAAAAATGAGAGTAGAAGCAGTAACTTGCCGCTATTAAGTGGTTGATGCAGCTGCATGATGATCTCCTTTGAGTGCAACCGAAAGGGGAACAATCTGCGGCAGCTGAACCGGCTTCATGCCGTTGCGAGATGCATGCTGATACACCGTTTCATAACTGGCATCGCGCTGCAGCTGCGTACGCAGATTAATGCAGTCATCACGCAGTTTCGTTTGCTGACGCGCCAGTCGCTGTTGTGTGTAGGTAAGGTGTAGCAGACGGTTGTGCTGAAAGATTTTCAGCAGCAGGGCAGCAATAACGATGAGGATAAGCAGTGTTGTTCCTGAGTATTTCATGGCGAGAAGCTTGTCACAGGAGAGGGGAAGGAAGCAATGCTACGCTGGAAAAAGATAAGGAAGCAATCCTCGATATATGTCTTCCTGAACTTGTTTCAGGATCCAGAGCATGGCAATTACCAAATAAAAACAACGAGACGATGGCATTTTGTGGTTAAAGTATCATCGTCTCATTACGGACATTTAATTTCTTGATTTACACTGGATCCTGACATTCGTCAGGAAGACGGGGACAGGAAGACAGTCAGAGTTGTCTTAGAACGACAAAACGGCATACTGTGCATCGCTCATACGTTTGTCTTGGAAGCAGTATGGCGACATCCCGGGTTCATGCCCTAGGCTGAAGCCCCGGGAACTTATTAAACGCCGAGCGTTAGCTCGGCTTCTTATTAACAAAAACGCTTTCCACATATTCCAGGAGCGTCGAGTCATCATGCTGCAAATACGACTCAACACAGAATAGGCCGGCGGTGATTAGCAGAAAGATGCCCAGCAGCATGAACGGAATAGAGAACGAGCCATCTTTTTTGCTGCGGTTAAAGTAATAGAGCGACGCGGCGAGTGCCAGCAGGCCGTACAGGAATGGTGCCCAGTACAGTTCAAACAATGGCTGCGCAAAGCCGATGCAGACGCCCAGCAGCGCAAAACCAAAGATGATTTTGACCTCGTTCATCCAGCCACCGGCGCGTGGTAGCATCTCTAGTGCACTTGAGAACGTGCCTACGACAATCAAAATCATGCTGAGGCCCATGGCAAATGAAAATAGGACGCTAAGGCCAACAATAGGTGTTTGCTTTGCGGCAAAGCTTAACAGTAATGCCAGCGCAGGAGTTAAGCATGGTGAGGCAGCGGCGCCCGTTAGTACCCCAAACAAGAAGCTATAGGTAACCGAGCCACCTTTGTAGCCGCTGTTTGATTGTGCACGCAAAAACTTTGGTGTGTACATTTCATAAAAGCCAAACATGGCGAATGCCAGGTAGACAAAGAAGGCAACCATAGCTGCAATGAACCACGGGTTGCCCAACCACTGGCCAAACATCAGGCTACTGGTTGCGCTTAAATACCCAAGCACCGCATAGACACTGGCAATACCAATACCGTATGAGAGTGCGAGGAAAAAGTTCATCAGCATAGATCCAGAACGTTGGGCGGTAATAATACCAACGGTGATTGGAATCATTGGGTAAATACAGGGTGTAAAGCTGGCAAGCATGCCGGCTGCAAAGGAGGCAAAAAGGACAAGGATCAGTGAATGTTGGCCGCTCAGCAGGGACTCAAGAAACATACATAACCTTTCAGGGTATGAGTGAAATAATACTGGGAGCGAAGGGTAGCAAAGCAAACAAAAGTAAGCTACGCTTGCGGCCACTTTTTAAAACTTGTTTCTGTCATTCTGGCCTTGCCCAGAATCCAGAAAATTGATCTAACTTAAATATAAACTGGATCCTCGACGTGGCGAGGGTGACAAGGGGTTTTTATGCAAATCGCATCATCTCGTGTTCGTAATATTGTTGGTATTGTCCTTGCCGCTGCACTTATTGCTGGCGGCTTTTTTGCCTTTACTCGTATCAAAAAAGAAAAGCCAAAAATCACCTATAACATCAGTGAGATAAAGGCTGATGAGCATACCTATCCAGCGGTGGTCATTGGTGGCGGTATTGGGGGACTAACTGCCGGTGTGTACCTTACGATGGCTAACATAACGACGCTTCTGTTTGAAGGTGAGATGCCGGGCGGTCTGTTGACGCAATCGCTTTCGGTGCGTAACTGGCCAGGTGAGATTGAGTCTCCTGGAGCGGCTATCACCGAAAAGCTTCGTGCACAGGCAATCAAACGTGGTGTGCAGATCGAGCGAGAAAAAGTAGTGGGCATTGATGTTTCTTCATGGCCGTACACCGTAACAGCGGCGCGTATTGATGATCCTACCCAGATGCGTACCGTTAAAGCACTCAGCTTGGTTGTTGGTATGGGTGCCAGCTCAAACTACTTGGGCATTCCGGGCGAGAAAGAGTATTGGAGCAAAGGTGTAACCAATTGTGCCGTCTGCGAAGGCTCACTGTATCGCGGTAAGGTAGTGTGTATTGTGGGTGGTGGTGATAGCGCTATGGAAGAGGCAAGCTACCTGTCTGGTATTGCGAAAAAAGTGTATGTGTTTGTACGCAAAGACAAGCTACGTGCCGTTGATAACCGCAAGGATGAGGTGCTGGCCCGTGACAATGTTGAAGTTGTGTACAACACCCAGCTGCATGAAGTTCGTGGTGATAAAGATAAAGTAACCAGTGTGCTGCTGCACAACAATAAAGATAAGAGTGACAAAGAAATGCCAATGGATGGGGTGTTCTTGGCTATTGGGTTTACGCCAAATACTGAGCTGTTCAAAGACAAACTTGAGTTGACTAGCGGTGGGTACATCAAGCTTCATGATGACCAAGAAACCTCATGTCCCGGCGTGTACGCGCTGGGCGATATTGTTGATCCGGTGTACAAGCAAGCGGTGACCGCTTCCGGTGATGGCTGTCGTGCGGCATTGCAGGCACAACGCTTTCTGGGAGATCTGGGGTATGATGTGCAAAAAATGAAGCTGCCAGCAGAGGCGACAGCAGAGCAAGCTGCGAAGCCAAGGGTTGCTGACAAGAAAGATGACTCTGCAGAAGAGGCGACGAAAGAAGAGCAGCCTACAGCCGAAGCAGTGCAGCAGGAAGCAAAAGATGCTACTGAGGAGAAGTCACAAGATGAAGCGCAACCTGCAGTGGAAGAGAAGAAAAACGATGGGGCTGAAGACGCGACCGAGTTTCCACCGGCAGGTAAGGCGTATGAAATAAGCTCGATGGAGGAATTTAATCGTCTGACGAAACAAACGAAAAAACCAGTAGTCGTCGACTATCATGCGACGTGGTGTATGCCGTGTAAAATGATGGCACCGCTCTTCAATAAGCTGGCAAGAAAATATGATGACAAAGTCTTGTTTGTAAAAGTAAACATCGACAAACTCTCGACCGCTGCAAGTACCAATAACATTCGCGGTGTACCAACCTTTACGTTCTTGAAAGAAGGCAAAGAGCTACACCGTATTGTTGGTGGCGGGGCGAGTCAGGGACAATTTACCACACACATTGATGAGATGATTAAGGAGTAAAAACCGGTTAACAGAGAGGAACCGTATGCAATCTGTACGTGTGGTAGTAGCCGCAGCACTGTTCATGAGCGCGGTGACATCGTTACAAGCAGCATCAACATCGCCTGTAGGCACGGTCGATGCTTTTAAAACTTTAAATGTGCTCTGTCAAAGGGACCCAAAAACAAAAGAACTTACGGCGGAGCCCTCTCCAGGGAGCCTTGCTCAGGTTATAATATGTTTTCTGAAACGTGTAGAGAAAGCACTCGGTGAGCCGGAGGTGCCTCGCTTTACCAAGCACGGTAATGTTTTTGTGCCTCATGGCATAGCGGCAAAACAATGCTTTTCGTCAATGTGGGACAAGTTGGTAAAAGCACACATTCTTGACGATACAACTGGAATGCTTATTGAGCCGTATCGCTCATGCCAAAAATCTATTGATGGTATACGACACTTTGTTGGGGAGTGCCGTGCATATAATGCGGCGTTAATGGCTGGTATTCGTGTACACCATGAGGCAGAGTCAGCAGCGCTTGATAATACGCCGTTTATTCGTGAAAAACGCGCACGGGCGGCAGCGGCTGCTGCCGAAAAAGCAGCTCGATCTGGTGGCCGGCCACCGGTGGTACCAACCAGGGAATAGGTTTTGTTTTGGGCACCGAATCAAGTTCGGGGTGACAGAGTAAAATAAAAGAGGCGATGGCACAGTGTAGTTACTGTGCCATCGCCTCTTTTTATACATCGAAAGTAATTACGTGCTACCCGCGTTTACCGCAGCACTGCTTATATTTCTTACCACTATCACATGGACATGGTTCGTTGCGACCAACCTTTTCTGATTTGCGTGCCGTAGTCCCACCTTGACTGGTGTCGTCACCGCCAGCTTCTCTGACGTTATCCAGCTCTTTTTCACGTTCTTTTTCAAGTTCATGAATGTGAGACTGCGAGAAATGTTCAGGGCGAATACGGAACAGATGTGCAATCGAATCCCATTTGATGGCGTTCATCATGTTGGTAAATGCATCAAATGATTCTTTCTTGTATTCAAGCAATGGATTCTTTTGTCCGTAGCTGCGCAGGTTAATACCTTCTTTGAGCGAGTCGATAACATGCAAGTGAATTTTCCAGTGGTTATCAACCTGATCAAGCAGGAGCCATTTTTCCGCGTTTTGAATGGTTTCGGTGTCGATCTGTTGGCGGAAATGCGCATAGCGCTCACGTAGCATAATAGTCAGAAACTCTTCAAACGGTTCGTGTGAAGGGCGACTGGCTAGCGCATCAATAATTTCTTGCTGCGGCATGCCGGTGAGCTTTTCAAGCGCACCATAGATGTCGGCAAGCTCTTCTTTGGTTGGGTTTTTATGCGCAACATAGGTTGCACACATGGTGGCAGCAACGTCGGCAATGAGCTCATCAATAATATGACCGGTTGCTTGTCCGCCTTCCAAAATCTCGCGACGGTAACCGTAGACAACTTTACGTTGCTGGTTCATGACGTCATCGTATTCCAGCACATGCTTACGGCTTTCAAAGTGTTGTTTTTCAACACGTTCTTGG
>JASFWT010000076.1:0-4649 GCA_050049075.1 Candidatus Babelota bacterium
GACCTTTTTACTGCTATACGCCAAGGCAAGCTACAGCAGGCGAATGGTTTCGGGGGCGTAGAAAGCGACTCGATCACGTGGGGTGGTAAAATGTTCCATATTTTGCAAAAACGTGCGCCTGATCAATCGAGTGATCTAGGATCTGCAAGTGATGTTATACGGCATGGTGGCGTTGTGGCAAAATACGTTGCTCCTCGAGAACGCTTTAATGCCGGTGTCAAAATTCCCTTCTATGGTTTTCAGCGAGGAAGACAAAATATAGTACCACTTAAGAGCCTACCGAAATGGGTTCGTGTTATTGATTACCTTCTTTTGCAGATTGCACCAAATGAGTTGTTTTATGCACCTGATCAAGGAGTACATACTGTTACGGCAAGTATGCAAATTAATGAAGAGGCTTGTAGAATGGATAGTGTACATCCTTCTATATCAGCCCCTGATTCATACTTAGTTCCGCTATCCCATGTTGAAGATCCAGCTACTGCACCACTTACTGATGAGAACTTTGTAGTGATGAGTGAAGCTATTGGTAGTGAGAGCTCATTATTCCCGAATTCTGATGAATTAACCGCATTTATCGAAAAACATGCGTTTGCTGATGCCCATACAGGCAACTTTGTTGGTTCAAAAGTAATTGATGTTGAGGATATTCATCGTCAGTCGGGCGGAACATGGCTTATGCACCTGCGGCGAATGCTGTTTGGTACCAGTAAGCGTTACGAAGGCTACTTAAAGCAGTACTCATGGATGCCAAGGGCAGCGTTACTGAAGAAAATTAAACACGAAGCAAAATGGAAGCGCATACCGCAGCTTATTGGTGCTGCAGGATTGATCACCTTGATTGCTTTATGGTGGCGGCATTGTGTTTTGCTGCAGCAGTCATTAAACGGTCTCATTGCTATTGTCCGCGCCATAGATGAGCATGTTGCAGTAGATGGAAAAAAAAATCTCGATGCTATTATTGATCAAGTAGTATTTGACTATGGAGGACAAAAGGGGGGAGAGGTTCCGGAGCTTTTTGATCTTTTTACCGATCTATCTGCGCTGCATCACTTAAAAGTATTGGCAAAAAAAGTATATATAGATCTTAATCATGATGCTCTTTTGCCATTTCTCTCTATCAAAAATAATATTCCGATAGCGGTACGCGCCATTTCTTTCTTTCTTCCTTTTTTTGCTGCTGGAAAACTTCAGGGATTCGCCTCACTTTTTCAACTACTCTCGTTTGTGCCAAGTTGGCTAAGTGTTCGTGCTGACGAAACGATAGGAAAAGAGGATTTTGCGACAATCGAAAAACATGCCCATGCAATTATTGCAGCGTGGCATAGTCATGTATCACTGCGCGCCGGCCTAAAAAAAGCATGGAAAAAGATGCAGAGCGTATTCACAAGAAAGAAAGAATTTGCATGATATTCAATAAACTATCACCACGCGCACTGCGGTGCGCTTTTCTTATTTCGCTTGCTTGTGCTGGTGTTGCGGCGCCAATGGAGAGTGGTGATTCTGGGAGTGCTACCCAACTTCCTGATTCCGATCTGCAAGAAATATTTGATAGCACCTTGGATAGGCAAGGATTGGGGCATACTAAATATACCTTTGGTCTTGATAAAGAGGTTTCCTTTATCCATTCGGTAGATGATGGGAATAAAACTCACTACCAAGGCACGGTGAGATATTTACTCATTAATATTAAGAAAGAAATCTTGTTTGGGTTCATTGCTCATCTTGATAAAAAATATAACAAGCGTTTCGTAAAGGACTGTACTCGTCATGGCCTTAATCCCTATGTAAGCGATAATTCGTTAACGCTTAAGACCCGCTTGCTTGATGAAGAAGGCAACAAGACTCCTTCGTTGTGGGATAGGTATTATAACGGTCAAAGTACTTTCGCGATTGAAAGCCTTGTTCAGAAAGCGCGAAAATCTGGGTACCAAGGTGTGCTCACGCCAGTTGAGCTCTTTCTGAGCGAGTGCGGTGCTGAAAGCTTAGGATACAGGGCAGACATGCCTCTGCAGATTGGTGATTTAAACGGCTCTCTACGGGACTTTGTGAATGAAGAAGATAAGCATGAGATGCTCAAAGCATACCTGGTAAAACATAAGCAATTAAAGGCTGCGCTCGAAGAAACCGGCTTGCGTGCTTTTATGAATGAAAAGGATTTGAACCCAGAAAGTAATATTTCACTGGGTGATAATGTGGTTACGTTGCGTCATTATCTTGCGGACAATGAAGCCACGGTTGCTGGTGCGATTGTTCGCCTGTATGCCTACGCAAAAGAAAATGGCTATGCCGGTAGATCCCCATTTCGCTGGTTGTTGCAGCATGGTTATGAAAGAGATTTAACGCAGGATGCTGCCGATGCAGGGTATGAGTCCCAGGATGAAGAGTACTTTGGTTCATCTAAAAAAACGTTTCGCCAGGCAATTGCCGATGGACAAGATGGTGCGGTGTTACAACGTGTTGCGCAGCAGCGACGATTTGCACGACGCCTTCAAGCTGAAGGATTGACTGATTTTGCGCGAGAGCATGGTATAACCGTAAAAATGCCGATGAGTTTTACAGAAACGGAAAGGGTGGGGGGCGGCAGAGAGCGGCACACGACTACTGAAGGGTCAATTGCTGGTTTCATGCTTGTTGACAGATCTGATGAAGTCATTGCCAAGCTCAAGAGTGACAGACGCTGGCAGCGCCTTAAGCCGTTTGTGATAGCTGGTGGTGCGGCGCTGACTGCCGCAGTTATCTATTCGATAGTAAAAAACAAATACAACACGGCGATGGCAGAGCGCGATGCGCTGCTTAAAAAGTCGCAGTACGAATGGCTTTGGGAAGCAATTTTTGCTATTGGCCGCACGCAGGTACATAAATCGCGTACGCTGCTAACGCAGGATGAAGTTGCAGCGGCACTGCAGCCGCTTGGTGCTAATGATGCGTTGGTTGAGTTGTTTTATGATTTGCAGAAAGCGCATCACGAAGGATATCCAGAAGGGCGCGATCACACTCTCGGAAGCATCTTTGTTTTGAAAACGTACTTGCGTACTGGCGAGATTAATACGTATACCTTGGATATTAAAGAAGAGGTGCCAGCTGAGCAGGCGACGCGTATCAAAGATATACTCGAGTCGATCAAGACTGAGTGGTGGGACGACCACGCACTGGGTAACGAAAAAGAATCGTTTCGTAACTGGTTATTCAGTAAAAAGAAAACCTATCAATCATTTTGGCGGACGCCAGCACAGGCATAAAAAAGAAAAAGCCCTCGAAATTTCGAGGGCTTTTTTATTACTGAGGGTGACAGAGAAGAGGTGTCATCCTGAACCAACTCGCTGTCATCCTGAACTTGTTTCAGAATCTGCTTTTACCCAAGATGCTTTTCAATCGCGCTACGAAGCTCGCCTTCATCAAGGTAGCCATTTTCGGTGCCAACTTGCTGACCACCTTTATAAAAAATCAGTGTGGGAATAGAGGCGATATTATGGTCAACGGCGATGTCTCGCTCGTTATCGATGTTCAGTTTTACCAGATTGTATGAATCTTTTAGCTCGCTGCTGAGCTTATCAAAGTGAGGCGCCATTTGCTGGCACGGGCCACACCATTCGGCGTAGAAGTCGATGACAACCGGTTTATCACTATTGGTTACCTGTGCGGCAAAGTTTTCTGCGGTTAGTTCTAGAGCCATAGCTTTATTCTTTCGTTGTTGTGATTATCTTTTTGAGGGTCCAGTTGTTTGAATGTTGTGTCATCTGCACCATTAAGATGGTGACAGGATTGTATGAGGTCGCCTACTTTATATAAAAACCCCCGTACGCGCAATGAATACGGGGGTTTTGTAGTATCAACGGTTGTAGGATAGCTGATACGAGAAAGAGCCTGCGCGCCTTAGGTTTGGCGCGGCACGTTGTCACCGTTCGTAGCGGTTGGGGCACCCGCTACGGCGGCAAACACCGTGGTTGAATTACTCAAAATACACATACAATCTCCTTCATTTAGGATTATAAAAATGCATTCGTGCATGAATGCGCGCGCAGATGTAGCGCACATTTTGTACTACATGCAATAAGTTTGTAAAAAATAAAAAAGGTGCGCATACTCATTCTCGTTAAACCCCAGGAGTGCACCGTGATACACATCACTTGCGTATCTTCACCCATTTACTGTTTGCCCGTTCGTCGCTTGTTGACGCAGCTTTGATTTCGTCCACAAAATAGTCGCCAGCATGCGGCATTTTCTTTTTTATATCCTCTCAGTAGTCGGTATCGTGGCGCGTTGCAAAATCTCGGGGCGATGGAAAGTACTCCCGATGCGCAGTTTCTTGGCTTTACCACACAGTGGCGTGTGCGGTACCGCTTTACCAGTCTAGCGATCGCCATAGCGCCCCTCGTTGATGCGCAAGGCGTCACCATCTACCATGCCGAGCGCATGGACCAGCCAACACGTCTCTTCTTTTCTATTCTCAGTCATTATATTTCTCCCGGATCTGTACGCCTTATCATGGGGCATTCAAAGCAGCGTCACTGCGAAACGCGTACCACTACCTATCTACAGCCTGAGGAAAGTCATCTGATTGAGTTGCTTTCCAAAGAAGAATTGACAGGTGAAGAGCAGGATGATTTGGTACGTTACGGCACGGCATGTGCACTTGTCGCTAATTT
>JASFWT010000060.1:0-5419 GCA_050049075.1 Candidatus Babelota bacterium
TTTATAAAGACACACGCATGTTGCTGCAGGCACCACATAAAGTACGCAAGTATCAAACAGAGAAAAAACGTCACCTTAAGCAAACCGGTCAAATCGTAAACGCCATCACCGGAGATGACCAACCAATCGAAGGCACCTGGCTCAATCGCAACAGCAACAAACTAATTGTTATTGGTAACGGCTTCACTAATGCGCGTGAACACATGGCACCGTTCGGTGACCTCTTTCACGAGTACGACCTTCTCTTCTTTGATATGCGTGGCCATGGCTTTAAAACCGGCCGCGGCTTGATCAACTACTTCACCGGCGTTGAAGCCGGCACCGTCAGCTTTGGACAAAAAGAACACCTGGACGTCAAAGCAATTGTTGATGAAGTAAAAAGATTAAAAGAATATGATGAAGTCGTTGGCGTCGGCTTGTGTTATTCCGCACTCATTTTCAATAAAAGCGCTTCCATCTATCCCGACCTCTTTGATCGCATAATCCTTGATGGCTGCTGGCAGTCGCTGTACTACACCACGCAAGAGCTGGCAAAAGATCTTGGCAAGTTGGCAGCACCGCAACGCCATAGTTCACTAAAGAAAAACCGTATTATGCAAAACCGCTACGTACAAAAAGGATTGCTGAAGTTTGCTGAGATGATTCTAAAAACAGAGTTTAATACCGTCTCGGTACTGGACTACACCAGCAACCTTCCCGACATTCCTGTTCTGTTTATCTATGGCAAAGATGACGCACTGATTCCGCGTGAACAGTTTGAGCGGGTATGGCATGCAACCAATGCGCCACGTAAAACCGCGGTGATCACCTCGGCACCACACGTGCGCAATCACTTACACCTTAAAGAGGTGTACAAAGAGATTTGCACACTCTTTATCGAGAACACCCACGAAGATTTCACGCGACTGCTGACCAGTCCCGACGCCTACATGGCGTACAAATCTGGACAACTGCAGCAAGCGGCCGGTGACCGTTTGAGTATGTTTGGTGAGCACTTCGCCGGGTAGTCACTCTTACTCCCCCAGGATTCTCTCTTTCTCTATAATTGCCACACGCCAGGAGATTCATAGTATGAAGAAATGGCCATTGAATCGTGCGCGTGTGCGCTTGAATGAAGTTATACAATTGGCAGCACATGAAGGTGCTCAGACTATTACGGTAAAAGGTAAAGATGCCGCAGTCATTCTTTCGCCAGAAGAATATGCCTGCCTTCTAGACAATCAAAGGCAGCAACCAGGAAAACTTCCAAAAGAAGATCAAAATCTGTCGTCTTCCTAGCAAATACGACTTCTGTCTTCTCACACTCACTAGCAATGCCTTCCTGAACTTGTTTCGGGATCCAGGGCAAAATAACTACCAACTAAAGAAAAGAGACGATGGCACATGATAATTGATGTGCCATCGTCTCTTTATTTTTTATTCAAACCAACTATGCACTGGACCCAGACATTCGTCAGGGTGACGGTTTCACCGTTAGGCGAGATCAGGGTAACAGAAAAATCTGAAGCCAGAACTTTTACCCCAGGCGAGTACCCACCGCGATATCATCAGAGACAGACAGCAAAGACATCTTATCACCGTCCTTGCCCACCATCATCATACCTTCAGAATAGGTACCCATCATCTGACGCGGGGCCAAGTTCGCAACAAACGTACCACGCTTGCCAATAAGATCTTCTGGCGCAAAGAATTGCGCGATACCTGCAAGGATTTGGCGCGTACCGTAGCTGCCCATGTCGACCTGCATCTGATAGAGCTTTTTCGATTTTGGCACCGATTCGCAAGCGATAATTTGTCCTACCACTAACTCAACTTTTAGAAAATAATCAAACGTGATCACATTGTCGGGTGTCTGTGGTACGGCAGGCGCTTCTGTTTTTGGCATACTTTCGTTAGTTGCTTCTTTGCTTAGTTCTTTTTCGCTCATTTTTTTTGTCTCGGCTAGTGATTCTTTTTTTGGCACTTCGGGGCGTATAAACAGCGGCTCTTGTGGTACGTGCAAGGTGCAGCGTGTTGCCCAGTTATTACTTCGCAGTTCTTCACGACTTACTGTCGTCGTATGGCCTAGCGCTGCCAATAACTGCTGTGCTTTAAATGGCATAACCGGTGCAATCAGATGCGCAATGACGTAAAGGCTTTGCGCGCCAGCTGCAATGATTTCGCTGAATGATGGACCTTCGACAAGCGAGGGTGACCCATTGCGTTCTTCTTTCGCTACTTTCCACGGCTGCTGCTCATGAAAGTACGCATTTACCTGACCAATAAATTTCCAGAGTGCTGCATACGCAACCGAGAATTGATTGGCATCCATAGCGTCACTAAATGCTACAATCATCTGGCCGCACTGTTCACGCAACGCTGCACTCGCATCGCTCCACTCTGCTGGCGGCAAACTATCAGTCGCACCATATTTAAGCGCGAGTGATGCGGTACGCTGCAGCAAGTTGCCAAGGCTATTTGCCAGGTCAGACCCAATGCGCTGCGCCATCTCCTCTAAAGAAAAGTTACCGTCTTGTGTTGTCGGCATGTGGCGCGTTAAGTAGTAACGCACTTGGTCAACACCGTAGGCGTCTGCCATCTCTAACGGATCGCACGCGTTGCCTTTTGACTTTGACATCTTATCGTTATCAACCAACAGGTAGCCATGCACCAGCAACTGCTGCGCAGGATCAATACCAGCAGCCATCAAAAACGCGGGAAAGAAAACGGCGTGAAATTTCACGATATCCTTTGCCATCACCTGCAAGTTTGCTCGCCAGAATTGTGTGAAGCGCGCATCGTCCTCCTGCAAGAAACCAAGCGCACTGACGTAGTTCATCAACGCATCGCCCCACACATACACCGTGTGTTCTGGGTCGCCCAGAAACGGAATACCCCATGACACACTTTTACGTGAAAGGCTGAGGTCACGCAGTCCACTTTTCACAAAAGAGAGCACTTCGTTGATGCGTTCTTTTGGCTGAATAAAGTCGGGATTTTTTTCGTAGAATGCCAACAATTTTTCTTGGTATGCCGACAGACGGAAGAAGTAATTTTCTTCGGCGATAGTTTGCAAGCCACGTGCGCAAGAAGGACATACTTGTTCGCCTTCTTTCTCTACGACTTGCTCTGGTGTGACAAACGTTTCACACGGCACACAATACAAACCTTCATATGAATCTTTGTAGATGTCGCCCTGCGCCTGCAGCTTTTCGATCCATGCCAGCACGGTCTTCTTGTGTGCATCATCGGTGGTACGAATAAAATGATCATGAGTGATGCCGTAGCGCTCCCACGCCTCTTTAAAGCGAGGCACCACCGTATCGGCAAATGCTTTTGGCGTGGTACCAGCAGCGGCTGCGGCGTCGGCAATCTTTTGCCCATGCTCATCGGTACCCGTTAGAAAGAAAACCTCATCACCAGAAAAGCGATGCCAACGTGCCGCCACGTCAGCGAGCAATGTAGAGTACAATGTGCCCAGGTGTGGCTTGGCGTTAACGTAATACAAAGGTGTCGTTACATAAAACGTCTTTTTACTCATCAGTCTTCACCTGGTGTTTTGAACGAATATCAGGAATAGCATGTAGGCCCGTAAAGAAACGGTTCCAACGAACCTGCTTGGTAAAGAATTTCCACGGATTTTTAAGTAAGCCAAAGATAAACAGCCACTCTTCGCTATCAAGCGAGAAGATAATGCAGCTGGCACGACCGGTGATGAATTTTTTATCCAAGAATCCCCAGCCGCGACTGTCATGACTGTTGAGGCGCGAGTCTCCCTGCACCCAGTACTTATCTGGCGGTACCACAAACGGTCCGAACGTATCAACCTGCTTTCCACGCCAGTTGCGCAGCGGGGTAAATGCATGGGTGAGCGCGGGGCGCTGTGTCCTCATATCAATCATCACTTCAGCTGGTTTCATCTCGTAATACGGCTGTTCTTCAAGTGACTTTGTTGGCACGTAGGTGTAGCGCACTTGCTTACGCTGCGTACGCAAGAACCATGGTACCATGCTGCCGATGACACCATCTTTATCAAAGAAACCAATTTCTTTTTCGAGCGCAATCAATGGGTAGGGATTTACATATGACTCATGTAGTTTTTCACCGTTGCGATACACCACCGGCTTACCATCTTCGATGCGTCCTTCGATGGTGTCACCCGGTACGGCAACAACTCGCTTCACCAAGTTAGCTGGTCCCCAATCAAACAGAAATGGCACCGCAATACCGACATATTTTTGCCACAGCTGATTAAAGATGCTGCCTTTGTACACAAACTCAGTATCATCAAAAATAACAAGGTCACCACGCTTTGGCGGCGACCAAATATACGCCATCTTGTTACCAAAGATACGATCACCAACTAACAAATTAGGTTCTGCTGAACCGGTTGGCACTTGATACAAGCCAAAGATGTAGGTTCGTATAAATAATGCGGCGATACCAATTTTGAGTGCCGCCTCTAGAAACTGCAGCCACTCCGGCTTCATTTCCTGACGTAACTCGCGATAACACTTTTTCATCTGACGAAACAACAATGCAACACGTACATAGTCGGGCGTCTCTTGTGCCAACATCTCATCGAGCGCGTTGTGGTAATCTTCGATCTGAGCCATCAGCCCCTCAACTCGCTGACGATGGTCAACCTTCATTTCCTGTGTCCTCCAATGCACCACTACTTCTTGCCACTCGCGACGCTTCAGCGTGTATGTCTGAAAAAATTCTTTGAGCTGATCTTGAAACTGCTTCTTCATACCTATTTTTTATTCCTCGATTTCCACTTACCGTTTGATGTCGTACCACATCTGCTCAACACTGGTGAGTGGTAGTTGATTATGCGCGACACCCATTCGTGAAAACACTTCGCCCTGCGGAAACAGGTACGGGTTGTCCTGTACCCACTTGGGTAATGCGCTATATGCTTTTTTATTTGCGGGATAAAAGTAATGCTCCTCAAAACAGTTTACCCCGCCCTGCTTTGATAAGAGATAGTTAATAACTTTATGAGCAAGGTCAACACGCTTGCTACAGCTTGGAATGCTTAAACAGCCAATGATCAAAAGCGTACCGGCGTCGGGAAGAGCAAAGCGCACCCAGTCATACTCTTCTTGCATCTCAATCATATACGCCGATGGCATCACCACCGCATGAGAAATACCGGAAATAAGAAAATAACGTAGATTGTTGGTGTAGCACTCAAGCCACTCTTTTTGACGACGCAGCAGCGAGACAAGGACCTGCTGTTTTTCTGGCGTTAGACTTTCAATGGAACCAAAGAGATGATAAGCGGCAAAGAAGATTGTTTCCCACGGATCTTCTCCCATACAGACCCGCCCCATCTTCTCACCATAGATGTCACTTGGCGGTACAAGTCGCCCATCCTGGATCTGACCAAATACCAGGTCCCAGTTAATGTCACTCGGCTTACGATCTATTATGC
>JASFWT010000061.1:0-5414 GCA_050049075.1 Candidatus Babelota bacterium
CCTTCGGTACCAAATTTATTCCCTTCAATGACGCACCAATCCTGTCTTTTCTGTAAAATTGTCGCTGGTGCTATTCCTGCAGACATTGTGATGCAGAACGAGCACCTTGTTATTTTTAAAGACATTGCGCCCAAGGCCCCGGCGCATTTGTTGATTGTGCCCAAGAAGCATCTCCTTAATATAAATGAATTAACCGAAGAGGATGCTGCGCTCTCGTGGCAGCTGGTACGTGCTGCGCGTGAGCTTGCGCAAAAATATGGCAATGATGGTGATCATGGTTTTAACCTTATTGCAAACAATGGTCGCAGCGCTGGGCAAGCAGTCGACCATCTTCATTGGCACTTTATTGCGGGGCGTAACATCTATGAAGGCGGATTCTCACTCTAAAAGAGTAAAAAAAGGTTTACTTCGTCACGGCTGGACTCGTTTGACGGCGCTGCTTGTTTCTGCTGCACTGGTCGCCACGTTGATTGTTTCTTTCGTCGTTTTTTTTAAGCTCATTGGGCGTCGCCCCGAAGATCCATTAGTGCGCATGAAGCGACATGATGAGGCGCACGAGATTTTATTCGACAGTGGGCATAATGGTTACCGCGTCATCTTTCCGACAAGCGATGGACTGAAGCTTACTGGTGTAGTAGTTGAGCGACCAAACGCTCATGGCACCATTCTTTTCTGCCATGGCTTCTGGCGAGATAAAGAGTCGATGGTTCGTTTTATTGACCTGTTTCCACATTATCATCTGATGTTATTTGATTTTCGTGCCTGCGGTGAAAGCGAGGGAGATTATACCTCTATTGGGTGTCATGAGTACCAAGATGTGATGAGCGCGATGCGCTTTATAAAAAATCATCCGGTGCTGGGTGCGACGCGACCGCATATTGTTTTTGGTGCTTCTATGGGCGCTGCGGCTGCCATTAAAGCGGCCAGTGAGCAGCCTGATATAGCTGATGCCCTTATTCTTGATTCGCCGTATGCGTGCCTAACCGAAGAGGTAGAGCATGTGTTCGGCAAAATGTCAGGATTACCTCACTACCCATTCTTTCCGCTTATGTTTAGCATGTTCCGTTGGTTCTGGGGGCTTGATGAGTGGTTGCTGAAACCAGAACTGGCCATGGAGAAGATTAAGCTGCCAATGCTGCTGATTCACTCTTCAACCGATTTCTTTACGCAGCCGCATCATAGTATTCGTTTGTATGCAAAAGCATCGGCTCATAATAAGCGCGCGCGGCTGTGGGTTGGGCCACCAGCAAAACACACCGATTTATACACGCGGTACCCTGAGTACTACCGTCATAAAATTGGCAAGTTTTTACGTAAGCTTGCTGGCTGGCTACGAAATACGATTAGCATCGGCCGGTGAGAGGGCGTGTTCCTCAAACAGTGAGTGCAGATGACGTACCTGGCCAATCGTGCGACGAATCATATGGCGATAATAGGTGAGGCGACGTCGCAACTTTAGCGGCATGCTCGTTTTCTGATACATGTCAGCAATATCATAATAATAGTTAGTGAACTTTTTGTGTTCGTCCTCTAGCTGCATAATCAATCGTGACAACTGCACATAATGCCGTGGATTGCTTAGAAAGAGATGTGGGCTGCGCGCACGTAGCCGCGTAAAACGGCGGTACTTACGTAGCAGCGAATTAAGGAATGAATAGGAGTATCCTTCCTCGAGCCCATGGTTGGTAAGAACCATCGGCAAATCTCTTTGCGGCGCTGGCGGCGGTGAAATAAAGTGGTGGTACACATATTCGACCGTCCACGCTATGAGTGGGATGCTGAGCAGCCCCAGGCAGATTCGCACGGCAACACGCCAGTTGCGAAACAAACCGTGGCGCCGCGCAGGCGTACGCTGTTTTTTCATATTGCTCCATTTCCCCTGTCTCGTTTGGGATCTTTTATTATTCTAAAGAGGTGAGTGCGGAAAAAGCAATAAAGCGCTGTAAAAACCTGTAAAAAACCGAAATCTTTTTTTTCTGTTTTGTGGGCAAAATGCATGATTTCCCCTTCTAGAGGCTACTTTGTTGTCAAACGCGTTCTTTCTTTCTACAGTGGCGCTCACTTTTTTAACATCGTTTTTGTAAAAAAAAAGAAAGACAACATGAAGATAAGCACCTTGATTTTCGGCTCGCTGAGTGCGGTGATGGGCACCGCTATTTTATTGTATGTCTCACTGACTACCGGACTGGGGCCGTGGTTGGCACCGATGTTGGTTTTGTTGGCGGGAATGGTGCTGCGCTTTGTTTCAACAACACGAGGAAAAAATCGTCAGACTGATATCGTATTAATTCAAACCATTGGTTCGGTGGGCAGTTCGGTTGCTACCGCCGTTGGTTTTTCGCTGCCAACGTTGTACTTTCTGCAGCCAAAACTCTTTAACTACTGGCTTGCCTTTCCCTTTTTCTTTTCGACACTGATTGGTGTGCTGACGTTTGCGGCAGGGTGGTACGGTATTGCGGTATCACGTATGTTTTCGCCCCAGCTGCAGGTAAACAGCAGTCTTTCATTCCCCGTCAGTACTGTTATTTATGAAACAATCCAGTCACAAGCGCAGCGCGCGCACGCCTTATTGCTCAGTTACGGCTTTGGTGGTTCATGGCTGCTGGGGCTGCTGCGTGATGGTTGGCGAGGGTTTACTGCAGTGCTGCCACGTCGTATACAACTCTTTCCCGCAACTTTCCAGTCGCAGCTTTCCTTTCAGCTAATGCCGGTGTACTGGGCGGTTGGTTTTTTAGCCGGCTGGCCTATTGTCCTACCCCTGCTGGTAGGTATGGTGTCCAAGTATGTGGTGGTGTACCCGCTGAACAACCATGCAGCCTATCTATCATTTTCTTTCTTTTCGCCCATGGCAACCACCGACTTTGTCTTTGCGTTTTGCAGCGGTATTGTCTTAAGTGGTACCGTGCTTTCTCTATTTAAGTATCCCAAGGCGTTGCTGAAAAAAGTCTTTTCCGGTGGGAGCACCAGTGGTATGGCTACCAGTCTGCTGCATGATATTTCTGCGTGGTGGGACGCGGTGCGGCCACATCCTATTGCGGTTAACCCTGACGGCACGATGGCCGCAGAGGGAGAGGAGCAGGGTGTGCCAAAAAACTTTGGAAAGCATTTCTACGCATTGTTCTGTCGCCTTGAGCTGGTTCTTGCCGCTGCGGTCAGTATTTTGTTTTTAACCTATATCTCATTTCCTTTCTTAGGGCAGGGGCTACTGTTGTTATTCACCATGATCGCTACCTACCAGCTGATGTTGTTTGCGGGACGTACCGGGCTGGCAACCTACGGTCGCTTTATGACCTTTGCGATGGTGCCGCTTATGCTGCTATTTTCACTGGATAACGTTCACATTACGTTCTTATGCGTGTTTGTCGGCGTGGCTGCCGCAGCTGGTGTTGACCTTTTGTTTGGGTATCAAGTAGGTAAGATGACCGGTGTCAGCAATGCCCGTATTCACCGCGCGCAGCTGCTGGGTCTGGTTGTCACTGCACTCAGCATTGGCGTTATTATGTGGCTGCTGTGTACGCACTTTGAGTTGGGCAGCGCTGACCTGATTGCGTATCGCGGTCGTTCGCGCGCACTCTTATTGAACTCGTATACGCTTAACTGGTGGGGGCTTGCACTGGGTGCAGCGTACGCACAGCTGCTTAGTAAATTCAAAATCAATCCGACGCTGGCTTTTGGTGGCTTGATTATGGCTAATGAGATTACGCTTGGTCTTGCACTGGGCGCTGCACTGCGTAGCAGCGTGCGAGATCCAGAGCACTACACACCGTTCTGGTCCGGCGTGTTTGCGGGCGATTCACTGTGGATATTGATATCGTTGTTGGGGAGGCTGTAAGAGGAAGCATATCCTGTTCCCGGCGCCTCGCTAATCTCTGTCTTCCCGAGTTTATCTCGGGATCTAGCGCAAAGTATTTTCCTAAAAAACAAAAGAGACGATGGTTAAGAACTAAAACTAACCATCGTCTCTTATTTTTATTACAAACTTCAGTAAGCACTGGATCCTGAAACAAGTTCAGAAAGACATGTGCATCTGCCGCTACTGAGCAGCGATTTCCTTTTTATACCCGCATGCTTCTTTTTCTGGGCAGGTATGGACTTTCGTACCATCTTTCTTTTCAGTCAGTAGCACATACTTGGTCTTCTTGCACTTGGTGCATGGCTTTTCGATGACCTTGCTAAAGATAGAGAACTTGCATTTTGGATAGCTGGTGCAGCCCCAGAACTCACCGCCACGCCAGGCGCGTTTACCAACTTTGCTGCCGCATTGTGGGCACGGCATCTTCATGGTTTCTTGGTGAATGTGTTTACATTCTGGGTAGCCGGGGCAGGCGATAAACTTGCCATAGCGGCCAACTCGTTCTACCAATTTCTTGCCACATTTCGGGCAGTCCAGGTCTGTCTCCACTGCCTTTTGCTTCTCTGCTTTGACCAACTTGATGTTACCATCCTCGTCGCGTTCAAAGTTGCTGGTGAAGGTGCAGTCTGGATAACCATTGCAGCCAAGGAACTGGCCGCCTCTGCCAAAGCGAATGTTCAGCATTTCTTTTTTACATTCGGGGCATTTGACGTTGGTTGGCTCCGCCTGTTTTTTGACATCGGCGCCACCGAATTTTTCAACATCAACCGAGAATTTCTTATAGAACTTCAGCAACAGCTCATCACGCTTTACATCACCAGCAGCTACCTTATCCAGCGCTTGCTCCATCTGCGCCGTAAAGTTGACGTTGATGATATCAGGAAGGTTTTTAGTGAGTAGGCCATTGACCGAGCGGCCCAGCTCTGAAGGGATAAAGCGTTTATTTTCGATTTCTACATACTTTCGCTTAACTAATGTTGCCAGTGTTGCCGAGTAGGTAGATGGACGGCCAATATCAAGCTCTTTCATTTCCTTAACCAGCGTTGCTTGAGAGTAGCGTGCCGGTGGTTTGGTGAAGTGCTGCTTGCCTTCTTTTTTCTTCAGATCAAGCGGCGCGTCTTTAGTAATATCCTTTGGAATTTTGACTGATTTTTTCTCGTCTTCGTCTTCGACTTTATACACCTTCAAGAAACCATCAAACATGAGGCTAGAGCCAGTAGCACGCAACTGATAGTCGCCAGATTCAATGGTAACGGTGCGTTGAAAGAACTCAGCCGGGTTCATCTGACTGGCTACAAAACGTTTCCAGATAAGAGCGTACAGCTTTGCTTGTTCCGGCTTAAGGAAGGGTGATACTTTTTCTGGTGTGTTGCTGACGTCAATTGGACGAATAGCTTCGTGCGCATCCTGTGCCGCGCTACCTTTTTTCTCGTAGACGTTTGCTTTTGCGGGCAGGTACTCGGCACCGTACTCACTTTTAATAAAGGCGCGGCCCGCTTTGAGCGCAGTGTCAGAAAGACGCACCGAGTCGGTACGCATGTAGGTGATCAACGCTTCAGGA
>JASFWT010000062.1:0-5286 GCA_050049075.1 Candidatus Babelota bacterium
CGTTGGTGCAGGTGCTGGATCAGCTTCTGGCTCATCACCTGCACCAACGCCAGCGCTACCATTTGGTTTAGGCACGTTTGATGGCCGCTCTACGGTGATGCATCGCGATATAAGTTCCTACTATGCTGGCTATAGTAATCAAGAAGTAATAAAAGGGGCGCAAGCACTTGCACGTAAAGCATATGACGATGCCTTTTCCTACTTTGACAGTGCTGCCGATCATAGTGATGCCGCGGGACGGGCGCTTCTAGGCGTGTGCTACTTCAAAGGATATGTAGTAAAACAGAATCGCCGCAAGGCAGTTAATTTACTTCGTAGCGCTGCAAGCGGAAAAGATCCCTTTGGAATGTACTTTCTTGCGGTATGCTACCTGACCGGAAAAGGATGCGGTGTTGATGAGTCTCGTGGCATGGAGTGGATGCAGTCAGCCGCTGATGCTGGCCATGAAGATGCAAAAGATATTGTTAAGAAGTACGAAGGTGGCGTATTTGATCGCATCGGCAACTGGAAGCGGTTTTTAACCAAACGCAAGGTTGGCACAATAGCATTTAAGATGCTGGGCGTGCTCAAGCCATTGTAGTACTACTCAAGCAAACTCTACCGTCACCAGCTTGCCGTTGCCATCTCGTGTAATCTGCTCCAGAAAGCTGCGCCAAAAACAGCGCTGTCGCTTGGCGTAGTGGCGTGTCGCCTGCGCAATCTTTTCAGCAACCATCGGCAACTCACTTTCGCGCTCACCTTTGGCAATCCATGCAAAAAGCTCCGGATACCCGATAAACTTGCGCTGCGCGATAAACTCACGCCAGACCGGATCCTTATAGACGCGACGTGCCTCATCTATCCACCCTTGTTCATGAATCATAATATCGGTCCGTTTATTGATGCGCGCATACAACGTCTCTAGTGGTGGGCACAGAAAAATAATATGAAGCGGCAACAGCGGCTGGTAGACCGGCTGCTGTGTTGAAGGCTTCACGCCATGCTCATACCAGATCTGCACCGCCCGCTGCACGCGGTAGGTATCGGTCGGCATAATCTGCGCAGCGCGATCGGCATCGATTGTCTTCAGGTGCTCATACAACAGCGCCGTTGAAAGCGCACGCACTGGCGCCGGCACCGAGCCAGTCTTTGGAAGATTATGCGGCGGGTACAATAATGACTTTATATAGAATAGCGAGCCGCCAACTAGAATGGGCGTCACGTCGCGCTGGGCCATCTCCGCAGAGAGGCGCGCAATCTCCTCACGATATCGCACAACATCATAACGTGTTGGCGTATCGATAATATCAAACAAATGATGAGGGATAGGCTCGTTGCGCCAATCAGGCTTAGCGGTGCCAATTGAAACAGGCGTATACATTTGTACGCTGTCAGCGTTGATAATCTCACCATTGCACTGCTGTGCAATCTGCAGCGAGAAATCGCTTTTACCCGAAGCGGTTGGTCCCGCAATAACAATAGCCCGTCCCGTATCCCGTGTCATGCGCTATGGTTAGTAAGCCGAGCTCTGTGAGTGCGGAGAAGTGTATGAGATAACAAATTGCTTGAACGGAGCGCGTAGCAGCTCAAGAGAGTCGCCACGATCAATGCCCTTGGTTACCATCAGCTCTTGCGCCAACAACTCTTCGGTTGTCTGCAGCAATCCCTTCTCACCAAATGAGAGGTCTTTGCCTTGCGCGATGTACATAAGCTCTTGGTAGATATCAAGCACGCTCGAGAAGTCGCCGTTCTGCAAACGGTTCTGGTAATCCTTGTGGCGCTTGTTCCAACCACTTGGACTCACATCGACTTCGGTGAATTCCTGCCTTGCTACTTTTTCCTGCAGCAATGCAAGATAAGAATCAATATCACTGACGGCGCTTAGTTGACGCACGCCGGTTTGTTCACAGTTGTTGACCGGAATCAGAATGGTCATGTCTTTATAAAGGAAAGAAAGCTTATAGAAGCTGAGGGAGGCCCCGGAAACCATCTTTTCGACGATTTCTTCAACGTTTGCAACGCCGTGTGCAGGGTAAACTACTTTTTCATTGATCTTAAAGCGCATCGGTACTCCTTACCTGGCTTTGGACGGACATACATGGCAGCCAGTGGTCTGTATTATTAAGCCCTAGTGTACAGGGAAAAGTGATATATAGGCAAGCGGAATGCCCAGAAATCCCCCACACCACGAAACTGGCAGTGGCTGCATATTACTAGAGTAAGCGGGCAAAACAGAAGGGTTTTGTATAAAACAACCACATACCCCCTAGTACAAAGAAGGTATTCCCTATATCATACTAACCATGAACGACAAACTTCACGCAAGCGCAACACACACCATCCGCTGGAACTTACTTGGCAGCATAACGTTCGAACTCGCAAAAGCGGCCCACCATGTCGGCCTCTACCTTGCACTGACAACCATTCCTTATGCCCACATATCCGTCCTATTCTCATTAATATACCTTACCGCATTCTTTGGCGGACTCGAGGGGGGCAATGCGCTGCTGCCACACCTCAAGAGCATCCGCCAATCACCCCGGGCCAGTTCATTCATACTCCGCAAACTACTCGCACCACAATCCGCTCTCTATGCAACGGCAGCTTACCTCCTGGGCTGGCACCTCACCACACACGTTGGTGCTAGCAGCCTAGAAGCAACCCTGGCAAGCATCATAGTAATCACCGAGGGCCTGCGATCCAGCATGCGCGCCATCCTTCACCCCCTGTACGGTGCGAAAAAAGTCACCACCATAGAACACCCACTAACCGCCGGGTACTTCCTTTATATATGGAGTGGCTACCTCAGCAACAATTTCCCCCTTACCCCAGCACGACTGCTGGCACCATTTGCCCTAACCAGCTGTATAGCCGTCGGCATATTCATCTATAAGGTATGGCGCCTCCCTAGCGGCGCCAATCCCAACACCAAGCTACCGAACACCAATGACCTCATCAAAGGGCGCTTAGTACTGTGTGCGCTGCACCTGCCACGCAACATATTCTCCGGCAACTTATTGGTACCAGTCTTTGCCGCTTCAGTGGGCCCCGCATTTGCCGCTGCCACAAAGCTCACCAGCGAGGTCGCCAATGCGGTCCGCGCCTTACTCAAGACAACTATTGGCGTCTCCCTCAATACCTTATTTACCATGTTCACCAAACGCGAATACCAACGAGACGCCTTCAGCATTTTGTGGCAGCAGCTTAACGAAGTCCTGGTGAGCGCCGCAATTATCTTTGCCTGTCTGCTACCACATATGTACAACGGCACCGCAACAAGCCTTGGCGTGTTGCTTGGTTTATTCATTGGGATTGCGACCATCGATTACTTATTCATTATCTACGAGCATCTGTACATCATGAATAAGCAAGCGGGGCAAATGGCACAATACCGTGGTATTGAGGCCGCAATGGGGATTGGTAGCATCTTTATTGCCAGCGGGCGCCCAATAATAGTCCTGGCAAGCATCTCCGTAATAAAGATAGTGGTATGGTATCATGCTATGCACAATGCCCACACCAGGTGGCAGGTGCAGCCGCATGCAAAGATAAGGCCACTGGTAGTAGGGTGTGCAATTATTCTGGGAGCGTTACTATCCAGAGGGGTTAGCATCGTAAAGTATCGACAGAGATCCAAAGAGCACAAAGCATTACAGCAAAGCGCGGCGCGCCCTTCCCCCCTTTTCCAGGTAAAGCACCCTTCTCAATAATCCATGGCCATCATCGTCGACCAAGCGCCCTTCTCTTTTTATAATTGTTTTACCTCATATAAGAAGGAGGAGAAGAAAGAGAATACGTACAATGGTTGGGTACGCGTATGTCGCGGGTGAGGACGTACGATTGGTGCGTATGTGTATGGGTATGTATGTAAGGGGAAGTATATATATGTATATAACTACACAGGGTAATTGGTTGGATAAGAGGAATGGCTTCGATTGAGTTGCTTGGGGCGTGCAGCGCCCTTCTCTTCATTCTATCTGCCGGGCAACGCCCGGCACCGCCCTTCTTTCGTATCTTCCTTTGCCCCGGGCCTGACCCGGGGCGCCCCTCTTCCTCTCTTTGTCATCACCGCCCTGCGGTGATACCGAACTCCACTCCCTACTCCACTCCTTATGCTGCGCAACCATACCCCCAACTGAAAGCAGTATAGCCCCGGCGCCTAAAGGCCGGGGGCAACTCATTAAGGATTCAACTTTAGTGATATTCCGGGTTCGACGCGAAGCGAGAAGCCCCGGGAACTTATTAAGCTGCTGCGAAGCAGCTCTTCCTTATATCTGCACGAAGTCAAGGCGATGAGCATGCAGCCGTAGCCGCAAGCCACACTCCCTGGCTGCGATCACAGGCGGGCCCAGCGGCCGCGGAATAAAGATCTCTTTAATCACGAGGCAGGCGAAGGCGGCAGCGCAAGCGCCGCAGGCGGAGTGCACCTGCCGCCTGCGGCCGAAAATAAATCGTGCCGCGCGAGGACAACTTGCAAACATAGATGGTAGGTTATCAGAAGCAAGCGGGGTTCATTATGAACATTATCTTCGCACTAAATGTAGATTTTCTAATTCGGCGGTTGACATGATCTCACGCGCACTTATAATATTACCTATCTCAAACCGATACCGAACCAAATGAAAGGAAGCTAGTATGGCTAAAATCATCGGAATTGATCTTGGAACTACAAACTCAGTAGTATCAGTAATGGAAGGTGGCAACGTCAAAGTCATTCCAAACCAGGAAGGCGCCGCAACCACTCCCTCCATCGTCGCATTCTCCAAGGACGGCAAACGCCTCGTCGGCGCCGTCGCCAAGCGACAAGCAGTCACCAATCCTGAAAAAACAATTTTCTCTGCAAAGCGCTTCATCGGCAAAAAGCTCAGCGCCCTGCCACAAGACGAAGTTAAAAGAATGCCCTACCATCTCGCCGCCGCTGACAATGGCGATGTAACCATCGAAGTCGATGACAAAAAAATGGCGCCAAGCGAGATCTCCGCTGGCGTACTCCAAAAACTAAAATCAGCAGCCGAAGACTACCTCGGCGAAAAAGTAAGCGCTGCCGTCGTAACCGTCCCGGCTTACTTCAACGATGCGCAACGCCAAGCAACCAAAGCGGCTGGCACCATCGCTGGCCTGGATGTTAAACGTATCATCAATGAACCAACCGCAGCCGCCCTCGCCTACGGCATGGATAAGAAGGAAAACGAAACCATCGCCGTATTTGACTTCGGTGGTGGTACCTTTGATATCTCTGTCCTGGAAGTAGGTGATGGCGTAACCGAAGTAAAAGCAACCAACGGTAACACCGACCTCGGTGGTGAC
>JASFWT010000063.1:0-5246 GCA_050049075.1 Candidatus Babelota bacterium
CACACCTGTTGTTTTACCATACCATTCCCTGTTGAGAGTTTCGTCCAGCAACACCGTACGGCCCTGACAAAAATAATGTCAAGCTCCCGAAAATAGAGAGGTCTTTTTTCAGCATCATAGCGGCTTTTACTAGTGAAAGAGTGAAGAGAGGTGGTTACGGTGCGGCAACAGCGCCCAAAATGGTGCTGACTACATCATCTGCCGAGACACTTTCTGCTTCTGCGTGATAGTTCAGCAGTATGCGATGGCGCAGCACATCGGGCGCAACCGCCTTGATGTCGTCAGGAATAACAAAGTGGCGTTTCTTCAAGAAAGCATACGCTTTTGCAGCATGGAACAATGCCAGTGTTGCCCGTGGGGAGGCACCATGTAGGACCATGTCTTTTACTTCTGTAGCGCCGAAATCGCCCGGTGTTCGTGTGGCGAACACAATGTTGAGCAAATAGTCGACCACTTTGTTGTCGATATAGACTTGGTTTACCAACTCTTGTGTCTTTTTGACTTCTTTGACCGTTGCCACTTTGTTGATTTTTTCCGGACTAAAGACCGAGCCAATAATTTGCTTTTCGTCGGCCATTGAAGGGTAGGTGACCATTATTTTCAGCAGGAAACGGTCCATCTGTGCTTCGGGCAATTGGTAGGTTCCTTCTTGGTCGATAGGGTTTTGTGTGGCAAGCACAAAGAACGGCTGCGGCAGCTTAAACGTTTCGTCACCGATGGTGACCTGGCGCTCTTGCATCGCCTCAAGCAATGCTGACTGCACTTTTGCCGGGGCACGGTTAATTTCGTCAGCAAGAACCAGATTGGCAAAGATAGGGCCTTTTTTAGTGGAAAATTCTTCGGTTTTTGGACTATAGATTTGTGTCCCGATGACGTCGGCTGGCAACAGGTCGGGGGTAAACTGAATACGTTTACAGTCAAAGCCGATAGCAGCGGCGATGGCGTTTACCAGCGTTGTTTTCGCCAGGCCAGGCACCCCTTCCATCAGGACGTGGCTATTGCACAAAAGACCAATGAGAATGCGGTCGATGACGTGCTCTTGACCAATGACTCGTTTATGAACTTCTTCTTTGATGGCGTGCCAGCGCGCGCCTTCATCTTTGATCTGCTCGATAACTTCAGGGGCAAGAATTTGTGACATAGTGTTGCTCCGAATGAAGGATTGAGGGGGTTATATTGTTTGCAAAGGGCACATTTATAGCAAAAGGATGCTCAAATAGCGAGGGTGTTGGCGGTTTTGTGCGGTTGACGGTGTTGGTATTGTTCTGGCTCTTGAAGCTATAGAAGAAGGACTACACTATAGCGACATGCCTTCTCGTGGAGAGACATTTTTTACGCCGGTTCAACAATGCCGTACCAGACAAAAAGGTCTTCATTGATTTCAATAACACCGTTACCAGGGACGCCGCCTTTTGAGATTTTGCGTGGCTTGAAGCGACGAGGTTTTGTTCGTTCAAGAATTTCTTCCATGGTCATCTGCCCACCGCTCAGGCCGTCATCATCATTTGGTGGTACCTCGTCAAAAAGTACGGGAACACGCAGGGCGTAACTAATATCTTTGGGGATTTCTTTGAGTCGGCGATCAAACCAGGAGGTAAAAAATTGAAAAGCGTATATATCTTTGAAAGAGAGTTTGCGTTGTAATTTTGGCGGTACAATAGCGCCGTCAGAAGCAATCTTGAGTGTCTGCCAAATGGTATCGATTATTTTATCGAGATTCACTCGTAGAACACCGGCAAACTGTGACAGTAAATCGACATCGGTGCCCATGACAAACGTGCTGTTGGCATAACATTCTTTAGCAAGCAACTGTGAATGCTCTGGTGAAAGCGTGTCAGGAAAAGCAAAGACGGCATCACTATTTTTTACCACTTTTTCGACAGATTTTTTGAATGGCTCATTGCGCAGGGCGCCACCGTGAGTAAAGCCCATGTCTATGGCATCACAGTGCGACTGCAGTTGATCAATAATGCTACGCATACGCGAATCAAGGTTGCCAGGATCTGTGCTGTACACACAGCCAACACGTTCTGTTTCAGGGAATAGGAATTGAGCAAGATCAACCATTTTGGTGGGGTTAAAGGCCGGTAACCAGGCGCTCATAAAAGCGCTTGCCAAGGATAGAGTTGTATTGGAGTAAGCAGTCATACACAAAGCGCAGGTTTAAGCGAAAATCGTTGCCTTTCCCGGCAGAAAACATGCGGGTCATGTTGTCATATAACTCGATACCAAAATCGCATGCAGTGTTTTTATTAACGGTTATTCCTGAGGCATTTTCAAAGTCGACAACGGGAAGTTGTTTGATAAAGGTTTTATCTAAGCATATTTTTTTGAGGTAGAGAGCGCCTTTGTGGCCTAAGAACTCTAGGTCAGAACTGTAACCACAGATGGCATCAGGCGGGGTAGTGTTATTTGCTTCTGCAAACAACAAAGCTTTTTTATTTTTACAGGCCTTGGAGAGGGGGTCTAAGTCTTTTGCTAGGGTACTTGCATTGACTACAACTATGCCGTCTTGATTTTGTATTTCTTTCGAAAAATCATCAAAAATAGCTTCTGTATTAATGATAGGCATGCGTATATGGTGCCTGTTATGTGAATCAAGATATTTCTCCATTTTTTCGAGTTCATACTTGATGCGATCATCATACTTTTCTTGTCTGTAGACAAAGATAAAACGCCTTACTGATGGGGAGAGAGTCAAAAGTAGTTGTAGAGGGAGTGTTTTTGGAGGAAGCCCTGCTTTAATGACGGTAAGTATTCCTTCTGGGGCTGCAGGATTCTTTATCAATTCTTGAGATGTCTCATTTCCAATGGTTACTGCAATTACAGGGATATTGTCACTTTTTTTGATGCAATGAGAAGCTTGTTTTGTACAAGAATCACCAAAAGTGACGAGTACGTCGGGTTGAAATGAGAAAACTTTTTCAATTTGCTTGTTGATAAGGCTTTTTCTGAGGCCCTTGGTTTCAAAAATTTTGAAGTCAACATGAAATGGTTTAACTAGTTTAACTACAGAGGTGAGACCTTGCAGTGTTTGACGCTGTGCTTAACTTGTTTCAACTAGAAGGACTGCTATCTTGAATACCATTTAAACCTCTTGTCCCTTATACTAACCCCCTTGTTTTTGAAGTCGCGCAAGGGGCTTTATTCTTTCAGTCATTAGCCAGCACCCCTTGGCTGTGCTTCCGACCATAAATAGTCCAGCTACAATCGCCAGCAGAATGCGAAGCTTTCGTTTTCTTACGACCCCCTGTTTTTCTTCACGGTGTTTTCTGTGTGCTTGCCTAACAATGTGTTTCATTGTTTCTCCTTTTTCTACGAATCCGTACTTGGTTGATGCCTACTGGGAAGGTGGAAAAAGGCAAGGTAAGCGGGTGAGCTTTGCCCCAGTAAAGATTTATGAATTATTGTGTGTGATAGGCGACCTCCGTGGCCGGTGTGAGTGATGTAACCTGGAAATTAGATTACGCCGATTATGCAAAAAAGGAAGAAGGGGAGCTTTGCCCCCCTTCAATCCCATTAATCCATGTATAGTATAGTGTCTGGCGTATCCTCTTCATCGTCGATGTCTTTTGCATCCAGAGCGCGTTCTTGGTCTGGTGTTAGGGTAAGCCCTTGCTTTTTGAAGACCGTTTTTTTGTAGCGAACACGATCACTGGCAATCACAGAATTTAAGGCTATGTCTTGGGCGTCGCGACCATTTTCTAGTACATCAATAAGCAGGTCGGCAACAAGACCATTTGTGTAGCAGCCCCAAACACCACAGCCAAGTGCTGCATGCCCAACCTTAACCACTTCTAGGCTTTGTGTGACAACAGGCACTTTGTTTAGCTCTGCAAAGTGAGCAAGCATCTCTCCGTTAGAAAGCGCTAACACATTATCGCCGGTTAGGATGATATCTCTGCCATACTCAAGGCGATTTTCTAATTTGATTGATAGGTCATTATGGTCATACGCGTAGAGGGGTTCAACAGCAATACCTTGTGCTTCGCAAATCGCGATGTTTTCCTTGGTTAGACCCATGTGCAGTTCGCCGGTTGATTCTTCTGCTTGCCATTTGCCCAGAATAACCAGCGCACGGCGCGCTTCTGGAAACCAGTCACCCAAAAGACCGAGTGTTTTTGTGTACTTAGGGTGTTTGACCGAGATGCCGACAGCATAGTTTCGTGCTGGGTGCAAGGTATCAAGCGCTGACATGTTTGCGATGCTATGCATGTTTGTGAATACAAAAGGGATATTCATATTCGATCGTTCAAATTCATTGCTGATTGCGTGAGCCGTCCAGCTTGAAAAAGTGACGATACTGCCGTATTGACCGTGTGCGAGAGTATCGCTGACGTGGCCACGCATGATACCAACACTGCCTTGTGGGCTAATGATGTCCATTGAAGGGACCTTCTGTTCGCCAAAAAGCTTTATAAGCCTTTTTGAGAGCTCCACTGCAGCGCTAACTTCTTGGCTGTTATGCATATCAGAGACAATAAGCGCAATCGTGCCATGCGGTGATTCTGGATTATCATGTAAGTGGTGGATGTGTGCGCCAGCAAGTCGTGGCGTAAGTGGTAGACCGGATGGTCCGAACAGGTTGTTTGCCTTCATTATGGCATCCTTTCTGCGCTTAAAGCGCATGAAGTGTGGTGTTTCGGGTTGTTTTTATGAGCATATTGTCACACATTAGCAACGGCTCGACGAACAACTTATAGCCATTTAGAAAAAAACAAGTGGTCAGAAATGAGGTTTTATTTTGAATCAGTAGGAGGATTGATTACTTTTTTTGTAGTAGCTTTCGAAGCTCACGAATGTTTTCTGACCATTTTTTGGTCTGCAATTCTTTTAGTTCGGCGTCACTCAGATTAAGAGTGGCGCCGTTTTTTTGCGCGTAGAATTCAAGTAAAGTCGGTATGTCTTCGGCTCGTTTGTGCAGCGGTGGCAGCTCTAGTGGGTACTGCAGCAGGTGCAGCAGGAAGGAAGGATGTAGTTTTTCTTCATCCATGTCATGTAACGAGAGGGTTTTGCTGCTTAATAAAAAGCGCGGTCCGCCCTGGCGCAGGCTTTGTACCATTAATGAGGCAATAGCTTCTTGGTCTTCGCGTGAAAGTTTGTCTACGGAGGAGAGGTACACAGAGCCGGTGTCTGACCACTCAAGAGTATCGTATGCTGGATGATGCTTTAGAGTGAAAAATAAATTTTTTATAAAAAGAGGAATATCTCCCTGCGGATGCTCTGCGCAGTCGAAATCATGGAAT
>JASFWT010000064.1:0-5227 GCA_050049075.1 Candidatus Babelota bacterium
AGACTCTCTAAATTTACGCTCTTACAAAAAGTTGAACGTAAGACTGCTGGAACCCTGCTAAAGATGACAGATCTGCCTCACCCAGTCAGAACAATTACTTATGATAACGGCAAAGAGTTTTCTGCACACCAGGAGGTAGCTAAAGCACTGAACACAAAGTGTTATTTTGCTCGGCCGTACCACTCGTGGGAGCGCGGCCTTAATGAACATACGAACGGATTAGTTAGTTTGAGGTCTTTTATGGCGACTCTCGTTTAACCCCAAGTGGTGCACTTCGCACTTGAATGGGCCTATATTTATCCTCTTATTCTCTTTTGTACTGCCTGTACCAGGCGCATTACCCCCCAGCCACTTTCTGCGGGGGGCAGCAGTCAGAGCTTCTTCGGCAATATCTTTTTGTAGCTGCAGCAAATCTTGCTGACATACAATAAGATTCTCTCGTGCGCCGCTATCATCATCCGCCAACGTCATAGGTAGGAGTGAGACATCATCTATAAGGCGTGCAAATTGGCTTTGTGCCCGCTGGCATGATGTTGAAAGAGTCGGCCCTGCGGAAAGTGTCGCTGCACAAAAAGGCAGCACAAGAAGTAGGCGATACATATTTCTCCTTTTGTGTGGTGATGAACGGCAGCTTACTGGGCGGGATGTATGCTCGTAATGGTTGGGAAGAACCTATATAGAGCCGTGCTTTTACGAACCAAAAGGAGCTTTCTTGTATTAAAATTTTTCGCTGACGTACCCTAAGTACTGGTGTGACATTGATATAAGAATAAGCTGGAGGGGGGACATCACCATGAAAGTACATCATATTCTCGGTTTGGCGTTAGTATTTATGGGCGTGTGTCAGGCACGTGTGGTATTGGTTATTGGTACGCGCACTGATGGGCGTGGCAGCTCGCCAGACTACTTTTTAGCAGATGCCCGTTGCGTAGAAGATGGCATAACACACTCTGCGGATGGCACCAGGCATGATATACCAGACGATAGTGTTATCGAACTTGAAGAGAGCGTTAACCTGGTTACCGTAGAAGATCATTGGCGCAGTGGTGGCAGATGGCAAGAACTGGAAGCACACGGCGCTATGCCGGATGGTGTTCTTAATAGCGCAGGAGACACTATTCGAGTGGTCAGCCATCTATGGATGCCTATTGGGGCATCGGCTGATGAGAAAGGCCAAGCCTGGCTTGAAGGAGCGCGTCTGTTGCTGGCAGAATCAAAGCGGGCTGAGAGTAAACTTTTCCAAGACATACTTGCTGCCGGCGCACTGTTGATCGCCGAAAAGTTTGGTGATATGTACGTTGAGTTTTCTGCCTTGGGCATGCTTGATGGCAAGGAAATTATTTTTGATGATTATGCTCCTTTCACCAATGATTCTTTTGAGGAGGGAGCCTCACCGGTCCTGCTGCTTAATTTTGCACGTCGAGGCAATATACCCGGCTTGTGTTTGATGGATGGGAATCTGGTAAGGCAGATTTGTGCACATCGGTGTCTCATCGAATTGCATTCAAGTGGCGTCTTTGGCGTCGCAACCACCTGGCTTGATGAGATGACCATTCGTAAGGGTGCAATACGAGCTAATGGCATCTGTTACGTATCAGATAAAACTTCTCGCAAGTGGGTGCGCAAGGGCGAGAAAATACCAAAGGGCGTGATGGGCCCATTGTTATGGGTACCAAAAGACCACGCACCTTTGATTTCTTCATTATGGGCCAAGGCTGGCCCTCTTTGCGACTCTTTAGGGGATGCCGCTTTGTTGGCAAATCGAGAAGATACTGCATCGGTTTTTCGTGGCTGGGAGTGTGCCGTTCGTGAGACTATGGAAAAGGCGGCGCGAGAAAAGCGAAGTACCGTTGTTGATACGCGGATAGTAGAAGGTCTTGGTGGTATTGTACGCTCCAAAAGAAAAGGACGAGCGAAGATAAAAACACTCTGGACAAAAAAGGCAGCGGGTACGGAGGCAGCGGCGCTGTTATTGCCAAAACCACCAACGGCGCCTCATGCCGGTGCTGGAGTTCAGCAGCCAAAAAGGGCTGTTTTAGCGAGACGTGCACTTGGTTTTATGAAGAAGCGACTTGGCCGATCCGGCGGTGCTGCAAGGTCTGGCGAGGGTGTTCGTGAGCCGTTATTGGCAGGAAATGATGGTGGCGAGAGTATTGCCAGCTCAGTGAGCGCATCACCAGTTTCACCACCGCGCTATATGCCCCCTACGACGGCAAGTGGTACACCAACGCTTATTTAAGGAGGGGTGATGAGAAAACGAGCTTTATGTTTACTACTCAGTGTCTTTGTGACAGGCCTGTGCCAGGCACGTGTGGTATTGCTACTTGCAGCAGTAACGGGAACGGGAGCATCAGATTATTTTTTAGCAGATCACACCAGTGCCGACGCACTGAAAAGTGATAGTGTTATTCTGCACAAAATAGTACCAACCAACGATAATGTTTTTATTATGGAAGGAATGGGGTTTGATGAGGCTTTGGAGAAGCTTCGTAGTATGGCAACCGTTTGTGAAGATCAGATAAGCGGCACTGATGCGATTAAGGCGCGAGCGTTTGTAAACTTATTTCATCCAAAAGGATGGCGGCCAGCAGCAATCAATGAAGCATGGTCACGTGGGGGACGACTGCTCTTACGAGAGTCATATAAGCAAACAGAAAAAATGTGGGGCACCTCTCTGGCTGGTGGGGCGTATATAATTGCTGCAGGTAACGGTGATATTGGTACGCAGTTGGCCGCTGAAAGTGTTTTGTTTGAAAAGCCAAATCCTCTGAAGGGAGCTTTTAGGCAAGCAAAAAGTACAGACTTGGCTGCGGCAGAATCATATAGCATGGCTCTTGTCGGACTACGCAGAGGGTGTCACGAATCCAAGCTTCACTTAATAAAGCCATCTCTTATTCGGCAAATATGTGGTACTCAGTGCTATGTGCGACGTCATACTTCAGGGTTGTTTTATTTAGTACACACCTGGCTTGATAATAAGACTCTTACGCGTAGAATGACCGAGAACCGAGGCAAATTGTTTCCTTCGCTGTCTGATGAGATTGCACTGTGCCTGCATGAAGATGATGTACCAGTTTTGCAGGGCTACTGGGGCACAACAGGCGCCTACTGTGCCTGGCTGCAAGAAAGTGCTAAGACTACCAGTTTTAGAGAGGGAGAAGCGATATTTGCTCGCTGGCGTGCCGATGCCCAAGCGACGGCAGAGATCCTCGCAAAACATAGTAAAGACTCTGGATTTGGTGGTGGGCGCACCGTGTCACCACCTTCGCCAACCGATAAAGAAGGGGCAGACAGTAAGGCTGGTGGTTACGTACCACCGCTTTTGCTTCCAGGACCGGTCGATGATTGGGGTACGGCTTCGCCGACTGGTAGCCCAAAAAACCACGAGGTAAAAGCAGATGGAGCAAAGCCAAGGCGAAAAAGATGGGGATGGGGACTATGGCGTCATAAAAATAAAGACTCTGAGGGACTTGCGGCACCTCTCCTATCTGATGGTGTAAAAGAAGAAAAGTAGCTTAAATAAAGGCTTTTTTGCGGTTTTGGATTTGCATTTTCTTACTGTTTTGCTACGATGAATGTATGAATCTGGTATGGGACACAGGTTTTTATACACCATTCATTGGGGAGGCAGTATGGTTTGTTCGACACGTTTTTGTTCTTTTGTGGCACTTGTTACTATTGGTTTTTCTTCTTTTTCTTCTGTATCTACCCAGGGACTACAGTTCGTAGATTCTGGTGTTGGCTTGCATGGTCATCAATCAGCGATTGGTCAAACATTACAAGAGGCTTTCTGCGGTGATGTACCCGTTGGTATGTACGCTAGCATCGGTTCTGGCATGGTTCATTACGCCACTATGTTTTATTCATCGTTGCGTCTTGGTGGTCGCTTTGATCTTGGGTATGGTACCGAGAAAGATGCCAGCGGGCTTCGCTCATGGGCATCTATTGGTATGAGCCAAGAAAGGGTTGTCGAGGAAATGAACAACCTTCACTGGTACTATAAAAAAACTGATGAGATATCATCTCTTCTTACCTCTCGCGGTGTTTCGACCACTATGACACGTGCAGCATGTGGTATAAGCAAAGAAAATGAGCGCGGGACCAAAGTGGCAGGGCAGCTGGTTCTTGATGTACCGTTTGATGCCTACTCATCTTTGGTATTTACCAGTAACGTATCTGGCTCATTACCACTTTCGCAGTACTTCTCGCTGGAAGCATGTCTGACAGCAGCGCATGCAAGTCGTACGGCAGCAACCTTGATGGATAAGCACGCTGATCACTTGCCACGATGGGTTGCACTTGATAGTTGCTGCTACTCTGGCTTGGCGGCACCGGCGAGTAAGATTATTCGCCAGGGTACTTATACCTCTATTGCCGTAGGATGCTGGTATCGCAACAACGGTTTCTTTGGTGGTGTTGGCCTACACAGCATGACGCTGACCAGCCGCACACAACCACTGAATCGGGTTATGATGCGTCAAGCTAGTGTGAACGAAGAAGATAAGACCGTGAATGTCTCTTTCGATCCAAAGCCAGTAGCTAACATGGAAGATGTGGGCACCTTTGTCTGTGCTGGTTACCAAGGATCATTCTTTAAGATTATGTGCCAGGTAACGGGGCATGAGACAAGCATCATTAGTGAGCCAACCGCGTCTGTTGCCCTTAGCTTTACCTTTTAAGAACACTTTTTGCGAAGTGTCTGGTTTAGTGGCACACTAGCGCGACCTGTATATTTTTTTTAGGAGCACCTTATGAAAACTATGAAAAAATCTCTTCTTTTGCTCTGTGCACTTGCAGCGGGCTCAGTTTCTGCTGTTGACATGCGTTTGACACTCGGGTGGCCGCCAGCAGCAGCAAACCTTGGCTCAGCAGCACGTTTTATAAGCGAAAATGCGCTGCCAATGAAACATAGCAGCAAACATTCTCTTGATATGACCGGCACTGGCTCATGGGCGGTTAATGGTGAAAACTATGACAAGATGCTCGGTTTAGACCTTTCGTACTCATATGACATTGGTAATGGTTTCTTTGTTGGCCTTGATGGTGGTATCGGTGGCCGTCTACAGAATGCAGTGAATCGCAATGATGATGGTAAGGTACAAGCAAGTAATCGTAGTCTTAATATTGGGCTTTATGCCAACACTCTTTTTGCTGGTTACTTTACGCAGCTTGGCAAACTTGGTCTGACCAACCTCATGATGTTGGAAGGTGTTGAGGCTGATGAGTC
>JASFWT010000065.1:0-5146 GCA_050049075.1 Candidatus Babelota bacterium
TGGGGTGATAAATCAATAATCCAAACATGATCGCCACGTGCCGCACATTCCTGCGCAATAGCGCGGCCAATACCACGGCTGCCACCGGTTACGACGGTAACGTTACTCATACCAATACCTCCTCAAGCTTCTTCCAATCATGGGGATGGGTAAATGATACAACGGTGCATCCTGCATGCTCTCGTTGCAGCATGCGGCTGTACACCACCCCTGGTCCCACTTGAATAACCACATCACATAATGCCAGCACCTGTTGCGTCTCACGCCAGCGCACCATGCTATTCATCTGCGCCTGCAGCGCAGGCCGCACCTCAACAGCGCGCTGTTGTTGCTGCGCAGTGCTATTCATGATTAAGGGAGTGGCAAGATCGGCAAGCGCAACGCGATCTAGTTCCCCCGCAAACTGCATCGCTGCACTATCCATTAAACGACTGTGAAACGCGCCGGCCACTGAAAGCGGCATCACACGTCCTCCGGCATCACGAACATCGGCAGAGACACGTTCAACCGCCGCAGGCGTGCCGGCAATAATTTGTTGGGCGGCACCGTTGTCATTGGCAATACTCACGACATGCTCGGTGCTACTAGGATCATCATAACGATGACACATCTCTTGCAGCTGATCATGGGGTATACGAATAATGGCGCGCATGGTGCCCTCGGCCTGCTGCGTCGCCCGCTGCATCAGCGCGGCGCGCTTTTGTATAAGATGAAGACCATCAATAAACGAGACACCCCCTGCCGCATGTAGTGCGGCATACTCGCCCGAGCTATGCCCCGCAACGATTGTGGGCTGCACGCCAGCTCGCTGATGAAGCAAATGATACAATGCGGTACTCAGGGTAAAGATAGAAAGTTGCGCGCTATCTGTGCGTCGCAGGCGCTCATCACTGGTGGCAAAGCAGAGCTTGGTCATATTGATACCAAGGCAGGCAGTCGCTTGCTCAAAGTACTCTTGTACAATGCGCTCGGTATCATAAAACTCTTTTCCCATCGCGCAGTGCTGGGATCCTTGGCCGGGAAACATAATCCCGATCTTCATAACTAACTCCTTTGATTTCTGGCTCGCCTGCTTCTGTCACCCGCTCGAGGGTCTCATCCGAATGCTCAAGAGGATGACAACCTCTCGCCAAGCGAGAATGAAAACAAGCGATATACGATTATTACCGACGCTACGCGTCTTGTCGCAACCGTTGTACGAACCGCTGCACGCGCGTCATAAAGAGGTCTTTTCCTAACAAAGCAACTACTTCAAAGATGCTGGGGCTATTGATGCCCCCTGTCAGAGCAAGACGTAATGGCTGCCCAATAATGGCAAGGCCGCCATCATACTCTTTGGCGATCTGTCGGCCTAGAGTTAGTAAAGATTCTTTGTCCCAGGCCTCACCCTTCTGGGCGCGCTGGACAAAGGCATCAAGGATAAAGGGGGTTTGCGGTGTCAGCCACGGCGCCTCGGGAAGCTCGTCATAGGTTGGCTCGTTTGCAAGTGCCGTCAGCGACTCTGCTAGCTCTACAATGGTCTCACTGCGTGGCTTATAGAGTTCTAATAGTGGCGCTGCAAGCTCACGCGGCCAACCGCACATTGAGTGCTCGCTCACCGCACCGACACCAAGCTCATGCCAGAGCACAGAGACTTCTTCGACCGAAAGGCGCGAAACATATTGCTGGTTGAGCCAACGCAGCTTGGTAGTATCAAATACTGCTGCTTTTTTACCGACACCGCCAAGGGTAAAGAGACGAATCATCTCGTCGCGAGAAAAAATTTCTTGGTCACCATGCGCCCATCCAAGCCGAACGAGATAGTTCAGAAGTGCATCAGGCAAAAAACCATGCTGCTTGTACAAAGTCACATCGGTCACCCCATCACGCTTACTCAGCGGCGCGTTATTAGCACCAACAATCAGCGGCAAGTGGGCGAACTGCGGTGCCTGCCAGCCAAAAGCTTCATACAGCAGCAACTGCTTCACCGTGTTGGAAATGTGGTCCTCTCCACGAATGACATGAGATATTTCCATGTCATGATCATCGATAACCACACAAAAGTTATAAATAGGAGACCCATCGGAGCGACGAATTACAAAATCATCGACGGTATTAAGTGGAATACTAATTTTACCCCGAATCAGATCAATGAACGAACGTTCATCTTCATCACCGCCATCACGTGGCACACGCTCGCGCGGGACACGAAACCAAATAGCGCCATCTCTTTCGTACGCCTTATCTTCTGCGATCAACTGGTCGATCATTTCCAGGTGACGCCCCACACGGGTGCTTTGAATGGTCGGCGCCTCATCTGCCTCAAGACCAAACCAACGCAGACTTTCCAGCTGCGACTGCAGGTTCTTGTCGGTAGAACGTTCTTTGTCGGTGTCTTCGACACGAATCAGGTAGGTGCCACCGTGATGACGCGCAAACAAGTAATTAAATAACGCAGTTCGAACTGAACCAATGTGCAGATGACCGGTTGGCGACGGCGCAAAGCGCACGCGAACCGGTCGAGAAGCAGAAGATGTGTTCATTATGCTCGTTCAATAAGCGAAAGCTTTTCTTTGGCAGCCGCCACCCAGTCGGATGGGTGCTCTTCATTTCCTTCGTAGCCAAGCAACAATTGCTGCCAATAGTTACGAGCGTTATCAAAGTCTTGATGATGCCAGTAGTAGGAACCAAGGTGATACAGCGCACTATCATGGACAACACCGTCTTTATTGGCTGCCAGCTGCTGCAAACTCACCAGGCCTTTTTCACGCTCACTGTCTTGTGCGCTATCAAGCTGCATCAACGCTAATGTTTGGGTATACAGCGCACGCAACGGCGCAGAAGCAATACGTGGCAGCGCATCAGCAAGCTCTGCACGGGCTTCAACCATCTTATTAAGACGAACGAGCGCTTGTACACGAGCAACGGCTGCAAGGCCACCCATGCCAACGTGTGGATAGTTATCACTGACGCGTTTGAACGCATCGGCAACCGCTTGCCAGCGTTCTTCTTCACTCATAAATGCAGTTTCAAATAATCCTTTGGAATCATTGGCGCCAACAATGCGCGCGTTAATTAACGCTGCTGCTTCGGCATATGCTTTGTGTGCTTGGCTGGCGATGCGCTGGCGATACCACCAGTACCCACCAACACTACCGGCCAGGACGGCAACGGCAAAAGCACCAATGAAAAGTTGACGACGATATGCCACTGCTTGCTCAAAAAACGACTCGACAAACGTTGGCTGTTGCTTTGCATCACTCATGATTTATACATGCTCCTGTGTTGACCGTAAAAATTAACGAGCGCGCAGTATACTGAAGGGGTTTTACGAAGTAAAGAGGGAGGCGCACTGATCAAATACGTATTGTTAGTGGCTGCAATTCTGGCAGTTGATGATGAGCTTTTTTGAGGCGCTCAATGAGCTCACGATAAAAGTTGCGCAACGTTTTGTGCCGCTCTTGCATGTTAGCACGATTAGAGAGGTGTTTATTCGAGAGCTGCAATGAAACGGCCAGAGAGAAAAGTCTTTGTTTTACCGCTTTAGGAAAGAGTTTGTGTAGTTTTTGGTTGTGATGCAGAGATAAAGCAACCGCGGCGAGGTCTTCGAGCTTTTTATATGGGCGAGCTCTGAAGGGAAGGGTGAGAAGTGCCACTAAGCAAATGACGGGCATAATAAGTATAAGAGAGGTGATAATAAAAGCCTCGCCAAGAAAGAAAAGTACTTTGGCAACGCTTAACATTGACTCGATAAAAAATTTCTTAGAAAAAAGAGCCTTAAATGGATGCCAACAGCGCTGGTATAAGCGAAGTAGGTCTTGCGTTTCAGCCTTACCTCCGCTGAAGCTCTTCACCTCAGCAAGTGATCGCACAAGGTAATAATACGATACAATCTCACGTTCTCTTTTAGAAAGCTGCGGTGATGAAAGAAAGAAAGCAATTTTTTCTACAGCAACGTCGTGATGGTTAGCATCTGCGTAGAATTCATCACTCATAAGGAACGCCATTGCCTGGTCGTAGACATATGAAGAAGCTGTTTGCTTTTCTATTGATTGTATTGGTGAATCCGCACAAATGGGTGCGCTGACGCATACTAACGTTATAAGAAAGAGATGGGGGAAGTATTTTTTGGTGTACATGTGTCCCTATGTTTTTGTGCAGTAAATAGCTAAATAATTATTAGCACACAGGGGAAAACAAGGAAAAAGCTAATGAAGAAGCATTTTTAGAATAATTCAAGAAATAAAGCTCCACGAATCTTCTCCACAAAAAGGGCAATTTCTTATATCAAAAAGCTCACCTGAATTAGGTACCGCTATAAAACATTCATCACATTTTTCATCATAGACGATAATCCCTTTTTCGAAATAGAATGACGCAAGAGAGCAACATTCTCTTTTTTCAGCATCACATATCTTCTCCGGCTCCTTAGAGCGCCACCACTGATCGCTTTTAAACTCTTTTGGAATCTTTTCGTAATCCTCCTCGAAGTCAAAGTCTTCACCAAACTGTTCTTCCAAGAGATTGTACCACTCATCAGAAAGCTCTCGTGGCAAAGCCTTGCCACACCACGGACAGCCCCATATTTGCTGAATAATGCCTTCGCGCGCAAAACAGGAAAAAAGCCTGCCTTCTTTTTGATAGAGTACTGTCTTACTAGTCCCAACATGGCCCTTAAATACTTCGCAACAGGCATCCTCTGGCTTAAGAGTCGCAGGCTCCCATGAATCGTTATATAACATGCGCCCGGGAATAGCATCCCATCTATGTATAGCATTGAGTGACTTATGATGAACGGCTCGTCTCCCAACAAAGAGGTCTTCGCTACACCACGGACAAAAAGCAATCTCCTGCGTATAAGAATCATCGGCATAAAAAAAATATTCGCGTATTTTTGAATCGTAAGATATCGGCGAAGATTCTTTGATGGCTTTTTTTAGTCGTGGGCAACAGTATTTCATATTTATTTTGACGAATATCTTTTTTTTAAGGCCCAAAATCTTTTTACCTAATCTATAACTACCCCTTTCTTCCAGGCTTACCATAACTTATTTTTTCACCGGTCTTCATGTCTGGCCCATTCAAGTGCGAAGTGCACCACTTGGGGTTAAACGAGAGTCGCCATAAAAGACCTCAAAGGGGGTTCGATATTGGAGCGATTTTCGGG
>JASFWT010000066.1:0-5101 GCA_050049075.1 Candidatus Babelota bacterium
GAGGGCTTTCAGAGGAGCAAGCTCTGTATGCCCCTCAACCAAACTGGTGAGTCGTTGCAGCATCGAGCGAAAGTAGAACACACTTTTAAGGCGCTTACGTAAGTAGGCATGCATGGTAAATGTGGTACGATGAACGCTTGCCTCAAGCCGACCGAGAAGGTACGTGAGTGCAATAGCTACAAAGGGAGCGAGGGCGACGCCCAACTTTGCTTGTGGGGTTGCTGGACGATCATCTACATTCTTCCCTTTCCACAAGTACTTATACCAAAAGCTCGCTGTTGCGATCGCACCAAGAATGGTTAAGTAAGAGTAGAAATAGTTAGATGGCTTTGCCGTGCTATCACTACTTTGTAGCTGGGAGTTGAACTGCATAACTGAAGGGTGATGGCGAAGCTTCTTGGGCAGAAACATTCCTAACCCTTGGTTTTTTTTAACGAACAGCTCAGTTGCTTGCGATTTGAGTGCATCACTGGCAAGCAGGAGAGAGAGAAGGGAGTCTTCATGGTTATTAAGCCGCAGCAGCTCTTTACGCATATCACTGGCAAGGGACCGGTTTTTCAAAAAGAAGCGCAGAATGCCTTGTCGCTGTCGCAGTACGGTGGTGTCGTGTGTTAGCGTCGTCAGCATATTGGTAAGTTCAAGATCACCCCAGATAGTATTGGTGCGCTTTAAGCACCCCACAATGGTTTTGTCGGGGCGGCGGTAGGGGTTGGCAAAAAGCTCAAGATTTTCCCACAGAAGAGGAGTAGTGTGCGTCACCGCAATAGGTGCTTGCAGCTCGCTATCGCTTTCTCTTTTTTTCTTAAGACGCTCATTATCTGCATAAATAGCGCGAAGCGCTAACTTGGTACGATCACTTGCTGGCAGCTCTGGTAGCTCACCATTAGTAGGTTCAATGATGTCATCATCGGTTGGCAGGGGAATGGTGCCGACATAATCAGCGGCAAACTGTCGATAGGTTGCCTGTGTGATATTAAGTGTATCGGGCGTCATAGCAGCTTCTGCTACATGTGGTAGCAGAAAACTTATGGCCCCAAAAATAAGAAGGAAAAAGTTTTTTTTATACATGGCCAGTTCAATAGTGAAGTGCACCACTAGCATGTCTGAGTGGGCCCATGAATACATCCCCTAATTACTTCCCGCTTGTCATCCCGGCTTGTCCGGGATCTAGTACCTTCCTACTGGACTCTGGACGGAGCCAGAGTGACGGTATAATTAGTATAGCGAACAAAGACGGTGACAAGCAATAAAAGTGCCTATTTAACGACGTTTCTTGCTGCCAAGCATACGTTTGACTAAACGAATGATGCCAAAATCAAGCACAATATGGGATAAAGCGCCCAGTACAAAGTATGCATACAGCTTGGCCGCAAGCACGGTATGAGCCGGGTGATAGGTTGAAATAAGGAGCGGGGCACCAAGGGGGGCGAGAATAATGAACCATATTTCGTGGGTGATACCGCGATGGGGAAGGAGCGGGGGAATAATAGAGAGCACACCCAGTGCGGCAAGCAGACTAGTGTGCTTATACCAGGTTGCTACTACAACGCAGGGGATGAGGGCGTAATACCACAGCTTTTGTCCCTTACTTTTAATATCGATATCGGGAAACAGGCCACCAAATAACGCGGCAACAAAAAACCACGTATTTGGCGGCAGTAGCAGCGTACTGGTCGGTGCATGCCAGTTGGTATATGCAAGCGTAACGGCGGCGGTAACGCCGGCACCGGTAAGGTGGCCACGATAGCCGGGCATAGTGTGATCTCCGGTTGTCATCCCGGCTTGTCCGGGATCCATGCCGCACTTTAGTCAAAAAGCGCGGCCCTCGGCAATGTTTTAGAAGGGATATGAGGGCTACGGCAGTAAGCCCCGTTGTGAAAGGAGCGCCGTAAATGAAGCGGGAGGCGCTATTTTTTGGTCGATGCCTTCGTTGGCGCAGCGGTCTGCCTGCTTGTTAAGCTCACGTCGCACATGCGTTACGGTGCAGGTTACATTGCGTGCCAAATCTTTGACCAGCGCGAACCAACCTTTTAGCCGTTCATTTTTAACTCTGAACTGACCGTTAAACTGCTTGACCATCAGCAGGGAGTCGGCGTGAATGCGCAGAATGCGCGGCGGATCGTTTGGTTGTGGTGTGAAAAGATGCAGAGCCAGGGCGAGACCGGCATACTCTGCAACATTGTTGGTTGCGGTGCCCAAGAAGGCGCCCATTTCGCAGACTACTTGGTCGGGAGTGTCGACGTAGCCAAAGACACCAGCGCTGGCAGGACCAGGATTGCCTCGTGAGGCGCCATCAACAAAAAGGTGAACCTCTTGGGGGCTGGAGTGTGCCAATGCAGTTATTCCTCGGTTGAGTTAGCTTCTTCTTTTTCTTCAGGTACAAAGAGAAAGCGGTAGCAACCGCGACAGCGAATAATAGTTTTTTTGGTGAGTGCGGTAATGTCTTGGTGCAGTAGTGAGTAGAAGCAGGCGCTGCAGCTTTGCGCGACTATGGGAACAACAGGGTCGGCGACACGATTGCGAATTTCGATGTAACTGGCGCCCAACTCAGCAGGGACCTCTTTATTTTGTGTCTCCCAGCTTTTCTCTAGCTCAGCAAGCTTTTCATTCAGAGAGGTGTATTTTGATCCTTCATTCGCTTCCCACTGTGCGATGCGTTCTCCTTCGGTGGCAATCACCTCTTCAAGCTCGTTCAGCTCAACCTGCAGCGCCTCTTTCTTCTCAAGAAGGACAAGCTCTTCATTGGTAATATTGTTGAGTGAGCGCTCGAGGTTGGCCAACTCTTTTTCCAGTGCGCTGTACTCTTTTGGATTAGCGCTGGTTTCCAGGAGGTGCTTCTTTTTTGCGTCGTCTTCTTTTAACTTTTTGCTGTCAATCTCAAGAAGATCGATTTTCTTTTGAAAGTCTTTGGTTTGGCGAGATAGGCTGTCAGCTTTCTCTTTCATGACGGGCAATTTTTGCCGCTCGTCGCGAATGCCTGCGTCGATAGAGTCAAGCTCCTTGCGAATGGTGGCTATCTCATGATCGATGACGAAGAGCTTTTTTAGCTCTTTCCACATAAATCGTTCGCTCATTAGTTCACCTTTCTGGAGTGGCGGATAGTGGTGGGCCCACCAGGACTTGAACCTGGGACCGTCCGGTTATGAGCCGACTGCTCTAACCAACTGAGCTATGGGCCCGCCAACTTTTTGTATGATTTCAAGAGAGGACTCGCGGCGCGAGAATGTCTCACAAGCCGGCAGTCTAGCCAAGGTTAGTATGGTTGTGAAGCAAAAACTGGTGGACGCGCTCTGCATACGCATATTCATTGTCATACCATGCACATACTTTGATAATGTTTCCTACAATAGTTGTCAGTGCACTATCAATAATACATGAAGCAGTGGTGCCGCAAAAATCACTGGAAACAAGAGGGGTTTCGCTAATCGCCAGTATGCCGCGCAGGTTTCCTTCGGCTGCTTTTGCGAGTGCCTCATGAAATGCCGTGATGGTAATCTCTTTTTCCAGTACAAATGAGCAGTCAATGAACGATACGTTTGGCGTGGGCACGCGAATTGCCAGCGCATGTAGCTTGCCCGCGAGGTGAGGAAAAATATCTGTCAGCGCGTTGGCGGCACCTGTTTTTGTGGGAATCATATTGGTGGCGGCGCTGCGCGCTCTGCGCAGATCTTTGTGGTCGCTATCAAGTAAGCGTTGATCATTGGTGTAGGCGTGTACCGAAGTGATCATACCGCTTTGAATCGGTGCACAAGACTCCAGCACACTAATCAGTGGCGCGGCACAGTTGGTTGTACAGGAGGCCAGCGAGATAATGTGATCACTTTTTGGTTGATAATTGGTATCGGTAAGGCCCTGAATGATAACGCGATCAACATTTTTGCCTGGAGCGCAGATCACTACCTTGCGAGCGCCTGCGGTCAGGTGAGCGGCGGCGGCAGCGCGTTCGGTAAAGCGGCCGCTTGCTTCAATGATCCAATCGATGCTGTGTGCGCGCCAGTTGCATGATGATGGTTCTGTTTCTCGCACAATGGCAATCTGATGTTCACCAATATGCAGAATGTCATCGGCATAGGTGACGTCGGTAGGCCAGATGCCCATCGTGGAGTCGTATTTAAAGAGGTGTGCGCAGTGGGCCGGATCAGCGGGACCAACATTAATTGCCGCGACACGCAACGGTGAGTTTTGTTGGCTGAGCAGACGGCGCAATACCGTCCGCCCAATACGGCCAAAACCATTAATTGCTATGGCCGCCTGACCTGCACTAGGCATTGCCATACTTTTCTAATTCCCAGTCGGTAATTGCCTGTAGGTACTCACTGACCTCATCTCGTTTGCCAGCTAGGTAGTTTTCAAAGATATGGGTTCCCAGTGTTTCTTTTAGGAAGATGCTGCTTTTCATTGCACTCAGTGCTTCTTCAAGGGATGTGGGCAGCTGCTCGATACCGCGGTCGCTGCGTTCTTGCGCAGAAAGAAGATAGAGGTTTTCGTCTGCTTCTGTCGGCAACGTAAAACGCTGGCGAACACCTTCCATGCCCGATACGTAGAGCGCGGCAAACATTAGGTAGGGGTTACCCATGCCATCTGGAGAGCGCAGCTCGGCACGTACCGCTTTTCCTTGCTGAGGAGATACTTCTGGTATGCGAATCTGTGCGGTGCGGTTTTTATTACCCCAGGATACGAACACTGGTGCCTCAAAGCCGCGCACTAGTCGCTTGTAAGAGTTAATCGTGCTGTTAAAGAGTGCTGCAGACTCGCGCATGATGGCGAGGTTGCCGGCGATAAAGCTGCGTGCGGTGTCGGACAGCAAATAGCGACCGCTTGGTTCATAGAATGCATTTTCTCGTGTTTGTGTGTTGTACAGGGAGTAGTTGATATGCATGCCACTGCCATTCTCGTGACGAAATGGTTTTGGCATGAAGAAGGCGCGATAGCCAAACTGCTGCGCAAAGAAGTGAATTACATTTTTGACGGTGATCAGGTTATCTGCCATTTTCAGCGCCGGGCAGTAGCGTAGGGTGATTTCGTGTTGGTTTGGGGCAACCTCATGATGCGTTTTTTCTGGGTGCATACTCATAACGCGCAATGTTTCCAGAATACCTTG
>JASFWT010000067.1:0-5083 GCA_050049075.1 Candidatus Babelota bacterium
GATAAGCGGGTGGGCTTAACCCCAGTAACTTTTTAATGATTTTTTCTTATCTGTGTGCCAGGCAACTCCTCTTATGCGAAAGCAAATCTGCAGGAGTGTGCGTGTGTAATTAAGATAGTGATGCTTCTTTAGGGTCAAAGATTATTTCTTGTTTCTTTGTTAGCATTTTTTCAACAACCATCTTGACCTCCGCTGAAAGTGCCGCTGACGTTTGTTCGCCATCAAGTGTTACAAATCGCTCATTGTCCTGAGCAAGCTCTTCGTAGCCGGTGATGACGCGTTGCCAGAAGAGGGCCTCTTCTTGTTCCATGGTGCTTGCTTGCTCGTTGCGCTGTGCGCGTCGTTGCAGGGCGGTTTCGTATGGTACGCGAACGTAGAACGTGCGGTCGGGCGTGAGGTCGCGCATGGCAAACCGATTCACCTGTTTGATAAAGGCGACGTCCAGTTGGCGCCCAAAGCCTTGATAGGCAACGGCAGAGTCGGCCATGCGATCAGACAAAACGATGGATCCTTCCTGCAGCGCGGGAATGACTACTGTTTTGAAATGTTCGGCACGGTCGGCGGCGAACAGTAAAAACTCAACGCGTGGATCAAAGGCTTTCTTCTCTTCAAGTAATACTTTTTTAAGCATGCGCCCGATGAAGGTGCCACCAGGTTCTTTGGTGGTAATAACAGTGTGACCGTTGTTTTGCAAGTGCTTTGCCAGCGCGCTTAGCAAGGTTGTCTTGCCGGCGCCGTCAATGCCCTCAAACGTTATGAGAAGACCGGGGTGGGGATGTGGTGTCATGGGTAAGACCGCGCTTTTGTATGATTTCCGTTACTACCGTAATGATGCGATCAACCTGCTCGTCGCTTAACTCTGGCCAGATTGGCAGCGAAAGCATCGAGGCGCAGACACGCCGCGCGGTTGAGCAGTCAGTATAGAGACGGCGATCTGTTTGTAAATACGAGATCTCAGAGAGTAGTTTTGGATAAAAAATACAGCTGCCAATGTCGTGATCGGTTAACGCGCTGCGCAGATCATCGCGCGTGAGGCCGGCTGTGGCCGCATCAATCAGCAGGGTGTACTGGTGAAAGGTGTGGGGTTCTTGCTCTGCAGGTGGCGTGATGCCCGGTAGATTTTTAAAAGCGGCGGTGTAGCGATGCGCAATAGCGCGACGGCGTGCCAGTAGGTTGGGCAGGACTTTTAACTTTTCATCAAGCACTACCGCTTGCAGCGCATCCATGCGCGCATTAACGCCGTAGCCTTCGTAGTTGTAGTGAGTAAGACGGCCATGATTTTTAAGACGCATTACTTTTTGTGCTAATTTTTCATCACTGGTGGTAACCATGCCCGCATCACCGGCGGCACCAAGGTTTTTGGTGGGATAAAACGAGAAGCAGGCAATATCACCCAGTGCACCGGAGTTTTTACCGCCGTATGGCGCACCAACCGATTGAGCTGCATCTTCAACAATCCACAAGTTATATTGCTCGGCAATAGCACGCAGCTTTGCGTAGTCGGCACATTGGCCAAAGATATTGACCACGACCATGCCGACAACCGGCTTGCCAGTGAGGGTGTGAATAGTCCGTTTGTTTTCGATATGGGTATTTTCTTCGAGCCAGGCAGCCATCGCTGCTGGTGAAATATTCATGGTTGCTGGATCGATGTCGATAAAAGCAGGGTGAGCACCATGGGCATAGATCTCGCTGCTGGATGCGATGAAAGAAAATGGAGTGGTCAGTACAATTTCGTGCTGCTGCAGCTCAAGCGCTTTGAGCGCAAGCCACAGCGCAGATGTACCCGAGCTACAAGAAAGGGCGTACTGCGCACCGGTGTACTCAGCAAATGCTTTTTCAAAGTCGACTAATGCGCTACCGCCAATACATTGTTGAGCGTCAAGCAATACTTCGATACGTGGCATCACTGATGGTTTGATTTTTTGCCATTGTGTGGTCAGAGAAAAGAAAGGAATAGACATGAGTGCGCTCCGTGTTTAAAGAATGTGCCGCGCACTGTAACAGTCAAAGAGAAAGCTTGTGAAGTGATTAGCGGTGCAAAAGCGAAAGATGAAATTTTTTGTCTGCCGCGGACCGCACCGCATCTCGTAGTTTTGTATCAGTTTTTCGCTTTCCGCGCAGTACAGAGCACTGCTTTATTTCGGCGCTTCTGTTAAGTACATCAGCACGACTCGGTAACTAGTTTTTTTGAGGCATCAAGAAGCGTTAATAGGTCTTGCAAGCGTTAGCTAACACCATCGCAGCATGCGTGTAAACCATGAATGAGCTTCTTTAGTTTGGCTATGATGTTCGCGATCGAGGTTATCTAGTTCTACTTGTGTCAGTTCTTCTTCTAGGTTACGAGTGAGGCCTTCGCCAGAGAGCGACTGGTACTTGCGTGTTAGGCGCTCATCTTCTTCCTCTGCGGTTGCAATTTTTTCATACGCTTCATGCAGTTTAAGCGGTAGACGGTTTCTTTGAGTGGTATGATACTTGCCTGCTTTTTGCAAATATTTCACGGTGTTTTCACGTTCTTGCTTGTTCTGTAAAGAGCGAGAGAGCAACTCGGTACGATAGCCGGTAAGCAGCTCATCAAGCGCTATTTGCTGCTGGAGTGTACTGAAGTTTTCGGTGAAGAGTTTACTCAATAATTTTTTGAGTTTTTTTGTCTGCCACCGGTGAGTATAGAGACTAGCGTATGAACCAAGAGCTGTTGCTGGTATAAGCATTATAAGTGTCAACGGGTTAACGTTTTGAGGATTTTGTGTTGTGGCTTCAAGCAGTGGCATGAGCCATCCTTTCTTGTGAAAGAAGTACAGTGTCGCTAGAAGCGTTGTGATACCAACTCCTATGCCAGCACATGCAGTTTTCTGATCGCGTTCAGCTCGGCCACTTTTTGCTGCCACCGATTGATGGTGATATAGCAAACATTGTGCCGTCTTGGCGATAACCATTTTTTCAAGCCCAGCATCATCAAGTTGCATGAATGCATCACGTGCGAGTGGTAGGGCGATAGTGTTTGCTGGCTTGTTTCCTTTATCTAGCGGCGCGTATCTATATGACCAGCCAAAGGTGTCGATCGGTGTGTCACTTAAGAAGAAGTAAAATTGTGTGTTGGCACGTAGTGCTGCAGGGATCGCTTTTTCGACGGCTTTATATAGTCTTGGCATCTCTTTGGGGGCAAGGTAATAGAGTGTGTGCCCTTTATATTTTTTGCTACATGCTTTGTACACATCAACCAGTAAGCCACCATTGCTGATGCTGTGGTAGAGCAGATTGCGTGTTTCCTCGTCAGGGAGTTGCTGCGAAATATACAGCGTGCTGGTTGGTGTGCGCTGCAATTTAACTAGTTGGTCATGATATGAGGAGGCAAAACAGTTTGTAGTGCACAGCAGCGTAAGTAGTGGAATGAGAAGCCGTTTGTTAAAAAACATGGGTATTATCCTTATACCATGGGACATCTTCAAAAAAAGCTATAGGCGCTAATTTGTTCAAGTACGGAAGCAATAACTGTTGTCGCAGTACAGCTCGTGGATCCGCATCGGCCTCTTCATGTGTGGTGAGTGCAGAACGTTCTTTTTCTAATTTTTCTTTTCGCTTTGCCAGCATCATCGGTGGCGCTAGTTGCTTCTCTTTGTAGTGTGTGACTAGTTTGGCGAGAGCTGCAAGGAGTTTATCTATATATACTGCCTTGTAATAAAGGTTACTTCGTTTTTGTGTGTGCTGTGCGACAATGATTTTTTTGGGTGAAAGGTGTCGAATGAGCGAGGTGAAAAACTCCTTAAGTTCCTTTGCTGATTGTTTTCTACGATAGCGAGTTCGCAGGAATTGTATGCCCAACAGAGCGGTCGTACTTAATACCACACTGGTGCCAAACGTAGAGAGCACATCGAAGCCTTTTTTATCCATAAAAAATATGGTGCCGAAAAGGATGGCAGTTGCAAGTGGTATACTAATGAATGGGTCGTAATTTGACGTTCGTTTTTCTAGAAGAGCATCGTTTTTTGTCTCCATGCTTGCTTTGAGAAGGGTTACTTGGCCAGCAGCACTGATTGCATCAACTAGCTGCTCAGCAGTCAGTGTCGCCAGCTGATGTTGCGTAACAAGGATGGCGAGTTGATTATTCCGTTTTGTGCCCCAGTATCGTGGTTGATGATCGGTGATATAGATGAAAAGCTCTGGCACCTCCTTAGAAACGATTTTTTCTTGTACCGCAGTGTAGAGCTCAGGCAGCTCATGGCGAGGAATGTATTGCAGATGGGCAGTTTGTGGAGTACCGGTGTAATAGTAAACTCTGTTAAGTACTTCAGCTGCTTGTGCATCGGGATATGGTGCCAATAAGACACTGTACTGAAGAGTGCGATCTTTATTGCGAGGCGTATCCAGGACCTGCCCCATGATGGTTGTCGGGTCTTGTGAGGTGGTGGCGAGGCGCGTGCGAAAATAATCATCGGGAAGTGCATTATCTGCATTAATTGACGGAATTGCTGACGCGAAAAGAAGAAGTGTTAGTAAGCGTTTAAACATAATTGTCGCTGTAGAAGTATTTTTTTGTTTTTTTTAAAGTACCACAGAGAAGGTATTGAATGCAAATAGCTACGACTACTGATGAGGTGAGTATAGCTTTCCTAACCATTGACCCCGCAGGGAGCTGTTGCGTTACGCTGTCGCCACTAAGAATCACCCTATTACGTGAGTCACTCTATATGAATAATCGTTTTGCGTACCTTCTCTGTGTTGTCTTTACCTTGTTTGTTTCTTCAGCTCATGCGGTCAGTTACTCATGGGGAAGTGCTACCGGTAACGACGCCTGGGATGGCGCGACAACTGGTGGCTTGATTGAAGAGGCGTCAGGTTTTCTGGGATTTGAGACTATAGTAACCTCATATGATGGTTTGAGCACTCATACACAATATGGGCTATTCAAGCCGGCCGTTGCTGATGACTTATCTTTGCAAGATACAGTTAAGATCAAAGGTGATGTCGAAATTCGTTTTGAAGGAGATGGTGATGGCACAACCGAAGAAACGTTTTTTATCGATGTCGGTGATGAAACTGACCTGAGTAAGCCGACAAAAATACAGGCATTTACCGATGCCAG
>JASFWT010000068.1:0-5017 GCA_050049075.1 Candidatus Babelota bacterium
ACCGCCGAAACTTGGAAGTCTCAGAAAGAGGATCTCCCCGAATATGTCACAGTGGAAGAAAAAGAGGCAATGGAAGCGGGGCTCAGCAAAGGATATCGCAAACAACTCTTTGGCGAGATCGAGAAGGCGACCGCCCAATTTGCCCGTGATGTAGAATCGCTCAATGCAGGCGAGCTTCCAACCATTGCCTTACATCGTGCCACCGAAGCATTGGAGCGCTCCGCCGGGCTGATGGAGCTCAATTTTAATCAAGCAGCCGCACTTGAGTTATTCTTCCTAAGTTCCCTAAGAATATGGACCATACGGTAGCGGTGCTACCGGGTGAAAGTGATGGTGGAGTGAAAGTGTAAAAGCAGACGCGTAAGAAGCACTGACTTTCACACGCCAGTAGCAAGAAGCGACAACTACTTTGCGACGAAATTATTGCTATAGGCACGAGTACGATACAAAGCTTAAGCTCTAAAATCAAATGAACCCCACCTTCACTCTCACTCACATGCCGTGCACAATACGACATAATTACTCTAACCTTCACTTTCACTCTGCGCGAAAGCACAGTCTCAATCCCGCCGGAGGCGCAGCCTAATGTGTGGTAGGTATACATTACATGTGCAAAAGCAGAAGCTCGCTGAGGCCATCGCAATGGCGCTTCCGGAGGCATACGAGCCGGACTACAACATAGGGCCCGGGCGTGAAGCGCTTAGTATTGTGTCCAAAAAAGATCACGGACCCAGAGCAACGATGATGCACTGGGGCTTACGCACGCCTCAAAATTTTCACATCAATGCACGTATTGAAACCGCGGATACGACGCCACGCTTTCGCGACAGCTGGCATGAACATCGATGCCTACTACCCGCCAATGGATTCTACGAGTGGTATCAGGACGGCATCACAAAACAGCCCTACTATATCTACCCGCAGAACACTAAGCTACACTACTTCGCAGGGCTTTGGTTTCCCTCGTCCGGGGCGGAGACGCCGCCAACATTTGTTATTCTGACCACGCAAGCACAAAGCTCGATACGCAACATCCACGAGCGCATGCCCGTAATACTCAAAGACGAGCAGCATTCTGCCTGGCTTGCTAACGACCTGAGTAAAAAAGATGCGCAAGAGATCGCCCAGAACATACCACTGGACAAGCACACAGTTTCGCGGCGTGTGAATAGTGTGCAGAATAAAGATAGCCGTCTCATTGAAGCGACATCGCCACTAACAGATGACCAAATGATGTTGTTTTGAGGAACAAATACAATGGGTGTGGTTTCGAATTAGAGAACTTGCTTCAAAACCAGAACCCGAGAGTATACTAAGATGGAATCCTGCGATACCCCCTCCTGCCAGTCTGCCCGTGAAATTTTCCACGAGTTGGAAGAATACTACGACGAGCATAATCTCTACTTTCAAACCATTGGTTCCGTGCTCGAAGCGGCCAACATTCTTGATGTGCCCCACCAGTTAAAGCTCATCCTGACTCAGCCGAAAAACGAGATCATGGTGCACTGCCCCGTGCGGATGGACGATGGCACTTGGCAACTCTTCAAGGGCTATCGAGTACAACACAACAATGTACTCGGCCCCTACAAAGGCGGCATTCGTTATCACCACGAAGTGAAGCTCGACGAGGTCAAAACACTCGCTCTGCTCATGACGATGAAGTGCGCACTCGCTCGACTGCCCTATGGCGGTGCCAAAGGCGCGCTCAAGGTCGACCCACGCTCAGTCAGCAAAGGCGAACTGGAACGAGTGACCCGTCGCCTGACCGCAGCACTCGGCAACAACATTGGTCCCGACTACGACATTCCTGCGCCCGACGTTGGCACCAATGCACAAGTCATGGCCTGGATGGCTGACACCTACATCAACTTTGCAGAGTCTTCGAGCAAAGTCACCGCGCGCGGCGTCGTCACGGGGAAACCACTCGAGTTCGGCGGCTCCGCTGGTCGCGAAAAAGCTACCGGTCAAGGACTCGTCTACGTTCTGGATGCATTGCTTCCGAGCATGGGCATGGACATTCCAAAACTAAGCTACAGCTTAATCGGTTTCGGTAACGTCGGTTCGTGGACAGCACGTCTACTGAAAGCACGCGGCAGCCAACTAAAAGCGGTCATGGATCACACCGGCGCAATCTTCAATGACGCTGGTATTGACGCGGATAAACTCACCGAACACGTCAAAGCGACGGGCGGCGTTAAAGGTTACACTGACGCAAAGGCCATCAACGAGGCAACATTCTACAGCACTGCGGTCGATCTATTCATCCCAGCCGCCCTAGAGCAAATGGTCGATCTTGAGCATGCCGAGCGCCTACAATGCAAAGTCTTGGTTGAGGCGGCTAACGCGCCCACGACCCCACGCGCTGAACGACACTTGCTAGACAAGGGAATAGAAGTGCTCCCAGCAATTCTCTGTAATGCCGGCGGCGTTACAGTCAGCTATTTCGAATGGAAACAGAACCGCCAATCCGAAACCTGGGAAGAAGAACTCGTCGACGAACGATTGCGTAAAGTCATGACTCGCTCAGCCGAGCGTGTTCTAAAAACCGCCGAACGCCTCAACTGCAATATGCGCATCGCCTCTTACGCGGCTGCTATTGAACAGATAGATAAAGTCTACGCAATGCGCGGTGTTTTCCCATAGGAATCTTTAATTGGATTTCTCAATAACAACGTGCCGGACGTCGATCAGATCGGCCTCGAAGCCCGCTTCGCAATAGCTTAGGTAGTAGTTCCACTTGCGGCGGAATGTCTCGTTAAACCCCAGAGCATCCACGGTAGATTCAGCCTGATTAAACGCCGTCGCCCATCGGCGTAAAGTCTCGGCATAATCATGGCCAAAGCTTTGATTTTTCACGACCTGAGCCTGTTTTGTCTTCGCCACATGTTGGCGAATCGCTCCGGGTGATGGCAAATGCCCTCCTGGGAAAATGTGTTTCTGTATCCAGTCACAGCTATTGCTGTATCGCTCGTATCGCTCGTCGGGGATGGTGATCGCCTGAACCACAGCTTTCCCGCCCGGCTTTAGCGACTGGCTTATGATCTGAAAATAACTATCCAAGAACTCACGCCCGACAGCTTCAATCATCTCGCAAGATAGCACGGCATCGTATTGCCCCTCCTGCAAACGATAGTCCTGCAAGGCAATCTCTACTTGATCACTGACGCCCTCCCTTTCAAAGAGTTCTTTAGCGTAAGCACATTGCTCTTGCGAAAGTGTAATCGTCTTCACTCGGCAACCACGCTTGGCAGCCCGCAGTGCCAGCGCACCCCAACCGGAACCAATCTCTAGAATTGAATCGCCCTCTTTCACTCCGGCGAGGTCTAGCATACGATCGATCTTGTTGATCTGCGCTTGCTCAAGGCTGACCTCTTTAGATTCAAACAATGCACTGGAATAAGTCATCGTTGGGTCGAGAAAAGTCTGATAAAAGTCATTACTCAGATCATAGTGTTCTTGAATATTCTCTTTGCTCTTCACGAGTGTATTGCGACGTGCCTTGTGATAGAGACGATTTACTTGCGTCGTCAGTAAAGAGAAGCCGCGTTGCACGCGCCCCATTTCTTTTTGATTTCTGGCTAGCAAACCAAGAAGCGCCGATAGGTCCGGCGTGTCCCAATCTCCGTCAACATAAGATTCTCCAAAGCCGACGCTGCCTCCTGATATAACCTTATTGTAAAACGCTGTGTCCTTGATTTGCATTTCACAGAGCGGAAAACCGGAATCACCCAATAACACAAAAGCACCACTCGGAAATGTAATACGAAGACTACCGCTATGCAGATCACGCAACATCCAGGCAAATAGGCGCTCCATCGGGCGCTTGCGAACTGAGAATGAATTTTCGGCTAAACTGCCTGATCGCGTGGTATCCATGGAAAAAATGCGTTGGTGGTTTTTTGATATTCCCGGTAAGCTTCACCCCGACTTTTCAGGGATGAGCGTTCCGCTGGAGGCACTCCCGTGAGGAAGCGTAAAAAGATATACATTGAGAGCGGCCCAAGTAGCGCGAGCCAACCGTTCGGAGCCGTATAGGCAAAAGCAACATATGCGAACCAGTGAAGCCACTCGAAGAAGTAATTCGGATGGCGTGAATAACGCCATAATCCGGAGCGACAGACCCCACCTTTTTTACGTGGGTCGGCTCTAAACTTGGACAACTGGCGATCCGCGACAGCTTCACCACACATTGCGATAACGGCAATAATTACTCCCAAGCTGTCCGACCACATCCAGCCCCCGGCAGTGTTTTGCATGGCCACCGAAACTGGATACAAAAACAGTGCGATAAACGGTATCTGAATTAGGAATAGAAAATAGAAATTGCGCAGCGCGTTATCGCCCCAGTAATCAGCAAGCGCCTTGTAGCGGGGGTCTTCATGACCAGACCAAACGCGGTCTTTTAATAAATAGAAACTGAGCCGAAACGACCAGAGGCCGATCAAAAGCAACACGACGCAAGCACGGGCGCTTCCCAAGCCTGCGCTGACAAAAAACAGAATAGAAGCAATACCGAGTCCCGCCGTCCAGATGAGGTCGACCAAAGCCATGAGCCGTATTTTCCTCGCCAGATAGTAGACTAGCGTCGCAACGAAACTTCCAACCAGAAATAAACTGACCCAATACTCTGCCATGGGGTTATTTCACGATTGGAGCCGACAAAGCTTCCTCGTAAATTTTTTTAGGGTAGACTTTCAAATCCCAAACCAAGCCGAGTTTTTCCAACCCGCGCAGCATGAGATAGGTCAGATCTAACTCCCACCAATACATGCCTTGACGAGCAGAAAACGGCCAGCGGTGATGATTATTATGCCAACCTTCACCGAAAGTCAGCAATGCAACCCACCAACTATTTCGGCTCTCGTCGTCTGTTTTGAAACGTTTTGTTCCGACGATATGAGTCACGGAGTTAACCATGAAGGTAACGTGGTAAACAAGAATGGTGCTCAGAAAAAAGCCCCACATAACAAGCTGCAAGCCACTCGTGCCAAGAGCAGGGAAGTATGCGTTCAAGACT
>JASFWT010000099.1:0-3938 GCA_050049075.1 Candidatus Babelota bacterium
GTAGTGCAGGATGACAGTCACACGGCGCCCCAGAGTGACAAAAGAATCCTCGATATTGGTACTGGTAGCGGCTGTATCGCCCTGTACCTGGCACAGGCACTCCCCCATAGCACAGTTACCGGTATAGACATCAACCCCGCCGCGATTGAGTTGGCTGTTGAAAACAAGATCCGTAACAAGGTGAGCAATGCAGTCTTTGTGCAGGGTGATGTGTTTGGACAAAATGACTGGATCCCGGATCAAGCCCGGGAAGACATTCTCGAGAAGAATTCCCCGGGGGGAGACCCGGGGCCCAGAAAAGACCCCCTCTTCAGCCTCATCATCAGCAACCCGCCCTACGTTACTGAGGATGAATACACACAAATCGACGCCGACGTGGCGCGCTGGGAAGACAAAAGTGCTCTCGTCGCTGATGATAATGGCCTCGCATTCTATAAAAAGATAACAAGCCTCGCGCCACAGTACTTAGCGACTGGTGGTATGCTGGTTTTTGAAATCGGCACTACGCAAGATACAAAGGTCACTGCGCTCATGGAAGCTACGGGTCTTACCGACGTCACCGTACATCAAGATAGCTTTGGCCATAACCGCTGGGTTGTAGGGAAAAGAAGCTAAGGGTGCTATACTACGCCGTCATATAATATTCGTATACCACGAAAGGAATAATCTCATGGTTCACTCACCACGGCGTTTTGTCGCCCTGCTCCTTTTTTTTTCCAGCGCTGTCACATCACTTTCTGCTATGGAGCCAGCTAAAGCAGCAGCACCACTGACAAGTGCTGCATTCAAACGCAAAGTAGTCCGCAAACCACCGCATCAAACAACAAAAGTAAATCAGGCGTCTCTTATCAGTGAGGTTGCTGTTCTTTACGGCTTGCTTCCGCTTCCCTACGATTGGCAAGCGCTTTCAAGCTCATACGCCTCAACAGGAAAGTATGACGTCCATGAGCTTATACAGAGCATTGCAAATCAAGCAGCAGCTCGAGAAGAAACAAACCCCGATACCATTAAGCGGCAATCTGACTACTATATAAAACTACTAACCGGTCACCTAGCACAGTTTAGAGGGCGAGTTGCTGCATCTGGGGGAGATCCGTGGATCAAAGTAGTCTGCAATAATTTGATAAAGCAAGATGAAGCAAACTTAACCGACCAACGAGGCTCATTTGCGCCAAGCGCAAAAAGCAATGCTCAGTTCGACCCTCATCGCTATATTGCGTACCTCGCCCTGATGGACAGAGATTTTTATCGTGCCGCACATAACATTATGAATACCTACGCTGAAGCTGAAACTCCTATTGTATGGCGCCATAAAGGGGTAACAATGCAAGGAACACGCCTTCCACTGATGAATCGCAATCGGTCATGTGTTCCCTACTCACTTATTGTTGGTGCCCATCAATGCCAGCCTGCAGCGATAAAAGACCTTGATCAGACGGTAGCTGGCTTAAGAAAAACAATTGCAGAATATATTAGAAACAATATGTGGCAACAGTTTATTAGCTCGTTCTTTAATAGTCCTGGCGAGCTTTTAGATCATTGTGAACATCTCAAAAGCCATAGCGACTACGGTGCCCATGGCAGCGCATTTCAAGCCGTTGATATTCAAGCTGCAGCTCTATTATTACAAGCAAACATCTACATTGTTCGTGCAGTACCACCATATAACAACGTAGAGCTGAAAGAAACTACCGAAAAAGGAATCCTTAAAGCGGTACCACACGCAGAGTTCACTCATCCAGATCAGTCGCAAGTGAAACGTCATATTCACTTGCTCTTCACTCATCACGAAAAAGGCAGCTTTTACAAGCCAATCATGAGCCACTGTGAGCCAATCATTGGTGTTAATGTTATCGACGGTCCAGACAGTATCGTCTAGCTACTTCTTTTCGATACAAAGCGTCTCAATCTTGCGATAGAGCGTATTGCGGCTGATGCCCAACGAACGGGCAGCGTGAAAGTAATTGTTTTTGGTTTCTTCGAGGACAAGCTCGATCAGATATTTCTCTACTTGACTGATGAGTAGTGGATAGATGTTGCCGCGCTCATGTTCGCTTAAACCACGAACCATCTTGCGAATATCGCGCTCAAGCACTTCGTACAGCAATGACGCCATGCTACTCCTGTTGGCCAGTCACATAGTTGGTTGTTAAAAGAAATTCATTCATGGTGAATGAGGAGCCCCTTTTAACACGCGTGTCGAAAAAATACAACTGCTCGTACAATTCCAATAATTCGGTCGATTTTATCTGCCGCCACGTTCGCGTTGTATATGTCGATGGCAAGCGGAATGAGAGGCGTCTCGCCAATGCGCGGTCATTTTTTTTCATCGCCTGCTGCACATAGTATGCGCGCCACACTTGCTCGGTAAAGAAAGCGACCCAGAACATATCCGAATACTCACCGGTCAGACGTCGCCACACCGTAAAGAAGCGGTCCCACTGACGGCGAAAGAAAAGGTCACTAACCTCCAGAAGTGTACTGGACTCTGGTATCAGTTTCCCCAGATAGCTTGCTACCGCATCACGCTGGCGCAGCGGCAAAAACTCCAAATGAATCAATAGCTGGCACGCCTGGTCCAATGTAAGCAATCCCGTCGGTGCCAAGTCTTGCTCGGTCAGGGCACGTGCGGCACGATCTTTACCGAATGCCGCAGCCATCTTTCCCAGTCCCTGCTTCGTAATAGTTTCTGGTAACACCAGTCGCTGCACATTTTTTCTGCCGACAAAGTAGCCAGCATCATCTTCGCTCATAACCATGATGATGGTATGCGGGCCGGTGTAACCGGCAAGTAAATCAAACCACTGTTTTTTTAGTTTTGCTTGCCACGGCGATGGCGTCGTAACCCAGTAGCGAATCGCCGTGCCCAAAAATGTTTGACTCAGCTGCCCTCGAACGCCGTGCATACCAGCAGCAGTGTTGGGTAGATGCAATATCTGCTGCTGCATCTCTGGATGCTTTTGCGCTATTAACTGACGAAGCGTTGCAATAAAGAGGCTACTTTTTGCTGCGTCTGCAACAAGAATGCAGCCACCCGGCTTTTGTGCCCAGTCGGTCTTAGTTATGAATTGGAACATAGAAACCCCAGCAACGCGTTATAAATATACAGGGCGCTATCATAGCACAACTCGTCACGAGCGTGCGCAAAAAAATGAGGGTACCACGCCTGATCTTGTGGACGATGTGCGACACCACGAGGCTGGCATGAATACTCCCAGACTACTTTGCCCTGCCGATCATGCAGCTGCGCAGTCACTGCCAGCTGTATATTAGTCGCATACGAGACGCCATGTTCGCTAGTAAGCGCGTCATTCATATCGGTTGGCGTAATGGTAGTATGCAGCGTGTAGACTGCTGCTGCAGGTGAGGTAATCCGCATACCTTTTTGGCGCAGTACTTTTGAAAGTGCATGATACAACGACTGCGCGTATTCGGTACGCGGTGCTTTTGTTGTTGGCAGCGCAACAGCAAGCGCCGGAAGTGTATGTGGCGCTACGCGCTGCAGCGTACAAGATGATATAAAAAAGATGGGCAAAAATAATAAGAATCTCATTCGCCCTAGGATACGCGAAACCATCTATCCTCTCAAGGCGTTCTCAGCATCCCGCCGCAGCTTCTGTACTTTCTTAGGAGGTTGAGAATAATGAGCCGTCACCTGGTCGGCAACTAACATGCGAAGATACAAAAGCCCCATTGTTGGAATTCGCGAGAAATGATTATCAAGTGCGCTCTTTACTCCTGCACCAAACGCTTCTTGTTCCTCAGAAAGAGTACTTTCAAGATCATCTCCCAATGCATCAAGTAGCTTTCCATAACGACTTTTCAGAAAGTGCTCTATCATGTGCAAGTATGGTGCACGAGGCCTTTGATAGCGATCTGTCTTCAGGTCTTCCATCGGCTGACGATACAGCTTAATACTGTCGTTGCTGGTAACCGTC
>JASFWT010000070.1:0-4951 GCA_050049075.1 Candidatus Babelota bacterium
TGATGAGTTACGAGGACTGCAAAAGGAAATTAGTGGGTATGTACAAGAGCGTTACGTTGCGTGGCATCCACAGCAATTAGCTCAGATTCACAGTAATGCCTCAGTAGCTAAAGCAGCCTATCAAGCTAAGCTGAAAAAAGATGCGCAATCTAAAGAAGAATTTATCAATAACGCCAATCTTGTGGTGCAGGCAGCAGAGGCGCTTAATACTGAAGTTGAAAAACGTCGCGAAGGTCTTGGCGGTATCGTTGGTGATTTTTTGAATAAGGAAAAAAGAGAGTTGCTTGCCACTGTTGCAACTGAAGTTGAGGCCCTTCGTCGTATGCTGGGCCGAAAGATTGATAATACTAAGCATGAGCTATTTAGCATACGGCGAAACTTGGAATCAGCAGCGCTTGAGGAAGCTCACCAGCAACATCTTGCACATATTAGAGGCAAGCAAGATCTAGAGACCGGACAACTTGCCGCCTACCTGGCTAGCTTTGCTAATAATGGCATGCCCGATGATTTCCCTGGGGCGCCATCAGCTGGTGTGCTGGGGCGCTTACATACTGGAATTAGTTTGGTTCGCGCGGGTAAGAGTACGTATAAGCTGCAGGCTGCGATTCGCGAGCTGATGCCGGAGATAACGATAGAAAGTAGTAAGCAAGAGCTTTCTGAGGCAGCGGATTATCTATTTAATTTGTGTGAAAGATTCGGATTTTAAAATAGTAAGGGGGACCGCACAGGTCCCCCTTCATCCTTTTCTCTTTTCACGCTACACTAGCAGTGTAGTCAAAAACATACTTCTTATCGCTGTTTGTGCAGCGTCGTCACTGAAAGGACATTGTGAGCAACTCATACCATATCTCTCTGATCGATAAAGTGCGTGAGCAGATGGCATATCTGCAGAACCACAACAACAGGTTCCGCACCGAAATCGAAGCTGACTACCAAGCATTTCTTGATTACATCGATAGCAAAAGCGAGCAATACGCCGGCTCTGATGAGTACGAGCGTCTGCAGCAAATTTACGCCTTTGTATCCGGTCGCATTGATATGCTTAATGCCATTTTGACGGCGGAAGAAGAAGATAATGTTGCGCTGCGCAAAGAGTTAGATCGTATCGAAAAGTCCGGCGACCAAGAAGAGTGGAACGAGTTGGCAACCGAGTTATTTGAAGAAGCTGACTACAAACAAAACACCGATGAGTTCACGCAGTTTGTTGATGGCGAAGGCGAAGAGCTACGCAAAGACATCAAAGGATTGATTGCCGACTGGCGCAACTGTGTTGACGAGGGACGCATCGAAGAGCTAGGTATGCTGCTGGAAGCAATTGCGGAAGATGAAGCAGAAGGCGATGACGACCTTGACCTGGCGTTGGACCCAGAAGGCGGTGCCGATTTTGGCCCACGCGAACACCGTGGCTCATGCGCAACCAGCGATGATGATGCTGATTGTTGCAGCGTTGAGGAGTTTGAAGCTGATGGGTGCTGCGGATCTAAAGACCCCTGCTGCCGCAGCAAAGGCGACGCGTAAATAGTAGGTTTTTTCTCGGCCTTCGAGCCGGGACCGAGACAACTGGACCCCGGATCAAGTCCGGGGCGATAACTAAAAAACATGGCAAAAAAAGTAAAAATCGTTCCCGGCTGCATTAGTTGCGGCACCTGTGAAGCAATTTGTCCCGCTGTTTTCAAGGTTGAAGGCACGGCGCGCGTACACAATCACGACGCCGTTGCCGACCACGAAGAAGAGGTTGATGAAGCGGCAGACATGTGCCCCGTCAGCGTTATCGAAGTTACCGAAGAGTCTGAGGACAACGAGTGAGCATCACCACACACGAACATCGTATCTATAGCGATCTACACAAAGAGTGGACGCGCGGCGACAGTCTGTTGAGCGTCAGTCAACTGCTACCTCGTGCGGCACAGAAATTTGGCAATCGCACTGCGCTTGAAGCGCCCGACCGCGTGATGACGTATGCGCAGTGGTGGCACGAGGTTCTTCGTGCGGCGCAATGGCTGCGCGCTGAAGGGGTGCAGCGTGGCGACCGCGTGATGATCTTTGCTAACAACTCCTGTGAATTTTATGTTGCTTACTTTGCCATCTGGCACCTGGGGGGCATTGCCGTTCCGCTGAATGTCTACTTTCATGAGCGTGAGCTGGCTGGTGTTATTGCCGACGGCAACCCACGACTTATTTTGACGCGCACCGCGCAGCGAGAAAATGTTACGGCAGCGCTGACACGCCTTGATACGGCTACAGTGCTGGTTCATAATCTTGATGAGGTGTTGTGGCAAGAGCCGTATGACGCGACCGCAGTAGCTGCCCTAGAAAAAGCATTGCCAGCACAGCACTTTGCCAGTGATGAAACCGCCGTTATTCTGTATACCTCGGGCACCACCGGTGTACCAAAAGGGGTTATGCTCTCTTCTAAAAATGTGGTAACCAATGCGCTGCAGGTTCTGGCGCGCTTTGAGGTTGTTGTTGGTACCAAAGGGAGCGACCGATTCCTTTCTATTCTTCCTCTGTTCCATGTTTTTGCACAAAACACTTGCTGCTGGTTACCGGTTATGTTGGGCGCCAGCATTATCATTGTGCCACGTATCGAGCGTCGAGCGCTGCGAGAAGGTCTGCAAAAATCACCAACCATGTTCTTTGGTTTCCCCGCGCTGTACGGCTTGCTGGCTCTGATGAAAACAGCGCCGCTTGATTCGGTTCGTCTGTTTGTCTCTGGTGCCGATGCGCTGCCAGATAAAATTCGTGCTGCGTTTGCCATGGTGTATGGGCGCAAGATTTGTTCTGGCTACGGCTTAACCGAGGCGTCACCCGTAGTGGCCGCTGACGGCTTAAACTATGATAAGCCAACCAACACGGTAGGCGAGCTGCTGCAAGGCATTACATGCCAAATTCGCGATGATGCCGGTACCGCTTTGGCAACCGGTGAGGTTGGTACACTGTGGGTTAAAGGTGACAATATCATGCAGGGGTACTATAACGCTCCTGAGCAAACGGCACGCGTCCTGGTTAATGGCTGGTTGAACACCGGTGATCTGGCGTGTGTGAACGAGCGTGGTGAGGTGTTAATTGCGGGACGCTCCAAAGATTTGATCATCAACAAAGGATTTAATATCTATCCGCAAGAGGTTGAAAACATTCTGCTGCGTCATCCGGCGGTTATAAAAGCTGCAGTGCTTGGCCGACCAGAAGGGGGCTCTGGTGAGGTTCCGGTCGCGTTTATTGCATTACGTGATGGCTATAAGGTACAACAATCTGAGTTAGCAGCGTTGTGCAAAGAAAATCTCGCTTCGTATAAAGTGCCACGTACCATTACACAGCTTGCTGATTTACCGATGACTGCTACCGGTAAGATTGATAAGAAAAAACTGGGTAGTGCTTGACGCTTTTCGGCTTGTCATCCTGGCTTGCCTAGCATCCAGTAAAAAAAACATATACTCTGGACGGAGCCAGAGTGACAGAGCAAATAGGACCACATGACTTCTCTTTCTTTGCATCTTCTTATTTTCTTTATTTCACTGGCATGCGCCGCCTTATTTGCGTACTTAGAAACGGCGTTTACCGCACTTCGTCTTTTTGAAGTAAATCAACTAGAGTCTCGTATTGGTCGCTATAAATCATTGTTCGCTACCTGGCGTGCTACGCCGCAGCGACTGCTGATTACCATGCTGATTGCCAGTAACTTTGCCGATGTGTTGTGCTCGGTATTGATTACCGAGGTCATGCAGAAATTATTTGGTGGTGAGCTTGGTCTGGCCATTGGTGTGTTCTGCGCGACATTGCTGATTTTATTCTTTGGAAACATTTTGCCAAAGTCATTTGCTAAGACCGGTGCCAAAGGGTTGTCACACACCATGCTGGGGTTTGTCAGCGTCATGGTTACCGTGTTGTCACCGTTTGTAACAGTTGCGGTAACGCTTGCTAATTTGTTTGATCGTAGCGGCATCAAGGAGGGCGAAAGCCATCCCGTAACCGAAAAAGAAATCGAGTTCTTGATTGATTACTCTGACCAAAAAGGATTGATGGAATCAGACAAGAGCGAGATGTTACAGAACGTTTTTGGTCTGGGGCAAATTACCGTAGAAGCAATCATGGTACCGCGTGAGGACATGTTGTGCATGGAGGTCAATACCTCGGTTGCCGAAGCATTTGAGTTGTTTTCGAAGCATCGTTTCTCTCGTATTCCAGTGTATGAGAACAAGCAGGACAATATCGTTGGCTTTATCTACCAAAAAGACCTGTTTGGCTTGATGCATAAAACGCAAGAAGGGACGCTGCGCGACCTGATGCGCCCCGTTGTCTTTATTCCGGAAATCAAAAAGGTTAACCAAGTTCTGCGTGAGTTTTTAAAAACACGCCGCCACCTTGCCATCATTATTGATGAGTATGGTGCCGTTGTTGGTATGGTTACGCTGGAAGATGTCCTGGAAGAAATTGTGGGTGAGATTCGTGATGAGCACGAAGAGGGTGAATCTCACATCATGCCGCTCGAAAATGGCCAGTTTGTGATGGACGGCAAGGCGGAAATTAAAAAAGTAGAAGAAGCATTAAGCATTAACATGAGCAGCAGTAGCGCCGTGACGCTTGGTGGTTTCCTCGCCGAAAAACTAGAACATGTACCGCGTAAGGGTGAGCGTTTTGTCTACAAAGGATTTGTCTTTGAAGTACAGCAAGCCAGTCTACGTAAAGTAAATCAGGTGTTGGTGTTGCGCGACGACGGGTGAGGGCAATGAGATGCGTTCTTTCTCTCTTTGCTTTTTACTTTCTCTTTCTTTCTTTTTCTATGACTTCTGCGGCGCAACTATACGATAATGCCTGCGCAGCAATAGAAATGACTCCTTTGTGGCAGCTGCTTCATCGGCAACAGGATGCAGTCGCGCATATTGCAGAAAAGCAAGTACGTGAAGAGCTGAGTAAAGACATTGCCCAGGTGCGTACCTATGGCTCATTCTTT
>JASFWT010000071.1:0-4896 GCA_050049075.1 Candidatus Babelota bacterium
TTGGTATCGCTGCCGCCCGATGATGCGATTCACCACATCCATGACCTAACGCTTAATCAGATCGGACTGCGCAGTTTTATGATTCATAGTTTTATGCATCTTAAAAGCCAAAAGAACGCCAAGGCGTTTCTTATTGACCGCCTCACACTTGATAATGATTTGATGAGTGATTTTTCGTTAACTAGTAGCAGCAGCAGCTATGTCAGCACGTTGACTGGTTGGTTACCCGGCAAGAAAAAACCGGCTGCCACCGTAGCAACCGGTTCTCGTATTACGTTAGAAAAAGTATTGATTTACACCGCCGCCAATCGACTGCAGCTTTATTTTTTACATCCAACTGAAGATGGCTCACTGGTAGCCAAACACAGCAACTACCGCAGCAGCGATGCACCTAACTTGCTGCAACCCGGCAAAAACAAAGTATTTGTCGCACTGCATGAGATCAGTAATGACCTGCATGGTAAATTGTACGCTCACTATGAGGGACAACTTACTCTTTAGCTGCTACGCTGCGCGACATGAAATATTTTGTACTTTTTCTCAGCGGTGTACTGAGCGCTCACACCGTCTCCATCACCAGCGATCACGCGCAGGGACAACGCTCCAGTACCGGCTACTTTTTTACTTATACAGAAAACGTCACCGCACACAGCTCCACACTGGGCTACCTTCGTGCCGACCTGCTGACCGCACACTTTGTGCAGCGCGGCACAACCACCTGCGACTACCTGCTTGCCCGCAACGTGACCATTCGCCAGAAAGAACGTATACTGTTCGCCAATCGAGCGGTCTATAACACACGCACGCATCGAATAACGGCGCAGGGGAATGTGCGGGTCATGGGGAAACCAAACGTTACAACCAACGCGCACACCGCCGTACTCGACCTACAAACACACCAACTACACTTGAATCATGGGACACATACACACGCTTTCACCAGAACTAGCTCATAAAATTGCGGCGGGCGAAGTTATTGAGCGCCCCGCTAACATCGTCAAAGAACTTCTTGAAAACAGCATCGATGCGGGCGCAACCGCCATTACCATTCGCATCGAAAAAGCCGGCACTCAGTTGATTGAGATCAGCGACAACGGCTGCGGTATGGATCGTGATGATGCACAAGCCTGCTTCTCTCGGCACGCCACCAGCAAGCTGCACGCCGTCGATGAGCTGATGCACCTCGATTCATTTGGGTTTCGAGGAGAGGCTCTTGCCAGCGTTGCCGCGGTCAGCAAGGTCACCCTACACACCAAGCCACAAAACAGCGATGAGCCGCTGGGCACTACCATTCATATCAGTGACAGTAACATCAGCGCTGTTGAAGATTATGCTGGCGCCGCCGGTACCACTATTCGCATTGCCGAGCTCTTTTATAATGTGCCAGTGCGTAAAAAGTTCTTGAAGCAAGATGAAACCGAGTGGAATCAGATTCAGCAAATTGTATGGGGCCTCTGTGTCACCCATCAAAACGTTAGCTGCAAACTGTATCGTGACGGCAAGTTGGTGCTGAACGCACCAGCGGTTTCATCATTGAAGGATCGCTTGACGCAGGTATGGGGCCACAACATCAGCGCCAACCTAGTTAACCTCAGCCCACCACCTAAAGAATCAAAGCACGGTATTACCATTACCGGCATGAGCAGTAATCCTAATTTTTGGCGCTACGGTAGGCATAACTTGTTCTTCTTTGTAAACGACCGCTTGGTAAAAAATAATGAGCTGAGTAAAGCGGTCATGAAGGGATACCGCAATGTCTTGCCACCGGGACGTTTCCCCGCCGCCTGTCTCTTTATTACGCTTGATAAAGAAAAAGTCGATGTAAATATTCACCCACGCAAGGAAGAAGTACGCTTTACCCATCAACAAGCGGTGGCAACGCAGTTAGCGCAGCAGGTTACTCGCACACTGGAAGAGTATGTCAGTGGCATGCTGTCGGGACGGGGAACGAGAACAGCAGTTGATCCCAGGTCAAGCCCGGCAAATATGCAATTACTGGATCCCGGATCAAGCCCGGGAAGTGCGCAGACTATTTCTCAGCCGCAAGAACTACAGACTATTCCTCGGCCGCAGAGCCGGGGCCCAGAAATACCTCCTCCTCCCGTATTTAGTGCGCTTACACCTGAGAAGAATCCCCTTTCTCAACCAGTCTCTAAGCAAAGTAATGTCCTACATAAGACACTGAATGACGGCTTAAGCCCGGGAAGTAGCACGCCCCTTCATGCTCAGCAGCCAGCAGTAGATACTGCAACACCGCCACGTATCATCGGCCAGCTTTTTGCCACTTATATTGTGATGGAAAGCAGCGATGATGACACCGTCATCATCGTCGATCAACATGCGGCGCATGAGCGTATTCTCTATCATCAGTTTGCGCACAAATTCACCAACAAAGAGGGAACACGCCTGCTCTTTCCCGAGCTCATTACCCTGGCACCAGCCGCACTCAAAGCAATTCTGGCACACAAGACATTCTTTGATGCGCAAGGTATTGAGCTTGAACAAGGCGGCCCCGATCAGCTAGCAGTACTCAGCACCCCACCACGTATTCAAAAAGAGTCACTGCGTGAGTTCATACGTGATTGCGCGGATTTTATCGTGCAGCATGATTCTCTCGATACTGAAGCATTTGCCAAGCAGCTTAATGAGCATGTACACAGTCATATGGCGTGCAAGGCGGCTATTCGCGCCGGAGATGTGCTGGATGTTGAACGTATGCAAGAGGTGGTTACGCAATTACTGGCAACACCCAATCGCTTTATCTGCGTTCATGGACGCCCTACCATGTGGACGATGACACGCAGCGAGCTGGCTAAGAAGTTCCGCCGACCGTAGCAGGCGCAACTAACTGCGGCAGCACTGTTTGGTAAATGTAAGTAACAATATCCCGCAAAAAGCGCAGGTGAAAGTATGCTTGGACCTGTGGATCAGTACCGCCGTTCAGCTTTAAAACAGACTCAGGGGCGACAAAAAATCGAGTTACGGCATCACACGCAAAGATATCTTCATATCTTTTTGCCCCGCCGTGCGCCATTTCAAACGCTTTAAGCACTGTTTCGTATTCGGCACAGGTCTTCAAACATGAATCTTTATCACAAAATGGTTCCAATACTGCCGCATCTGCCGGATTATCTTTTGAGCACGCTTCATAACGCCCCTGTATATAGCGATACACATCTTTTTTGCCTTTGTGTGCACTTATAGCAAATGAGGTCAAAAGAAGCATGATGGTGAGCGCGCGAACCGTCTCTTCATCCCCCTCAAACTCCTTGGCCTCACACCAGTCAAAAAGCGTTTTTGCAGCATGCACCACTGTATGGCCACCATTAAGCAGGTCATCTGCAACCCCCTGCTCACTTAATTTTGTTTTCAGAAAAGTCTTCGCTTGCGTTAATGCTTCTTTTCGCACGCCAACACTGGCCCCCTGCACCACAGAAAACAGAGACTCAATTATTACGAGAGATACAACGACTTTTTTCACACACATCCTTTCTGGTATACGTTATCTGTGGGGCCTGCAGCATACGCTACTGGTAAAAACGGTCAAGAAAAAACCACAAAAACCACTGTAGAAACCAACACTTTTACGATTTCGCTATTTTACATTCGCCATACGCTCTGCTAGACTCGTAGTAACAATTGGGGAAACACTCTTTTTAGGGAAGAACACGAATGAAAAAAATATCGACGTCTATGCCCATCTTTTTTCTCACTCTTCTGTGCGGCGTAACACTGCACACACCGGCTGTAGAAGCTATGCCTCTGACACCGACCGGTGTTTGCGAGGCCGTTCTTGATCCATATACCAAGACAAGCACTAACGAAAAATATGTAATCGCACTCTTGGCTGCAATTACCGTTAATCGTTGGTACGTTAACCAAGCTGAGCACAGCAACTGCTGTCATGAAATTGGTCGTATTCAGTATGAACTTAAGGAACTATTACGTAACAAAGTTCAGCGCACACTTCTGAGTGATGAGGAAATTGTCAAGAGACGCCAACAACTTGAAGAAGAGCTGCTGCAGCAAAAGCAGTTAATGACCGGTGCAGGCCGTCGCCGTTGGCTGTGGGGCATTCCGGCGCTTATCCTAACCTCGATGGTACTGCGTAGCATGAGCGGTTGGTATAGTACGTACAAAAAAAAAGCTCAGGCTGCTAAGGAAGCGAAAGAAGCAGCCGAAAAGAGTAAAGCTAAAAGAGTAGCTGCTGAGGCGGTCCTGAAAGCAAAGAAAGCTGCTGAAGATGCTCAGAAAGCAAAGAAAGCTAAAAACGCTCTACTTATTGAGTTCATTCCTGATCCTACTACCGACGCTTAAACTGATTTAAGTTTATATTCTTTTTCTACAAAAAACTGATGGCGCTGCTCCCAACGCAGCGCCGTTTTTATTATCATCGGCAATAAAGAATGCTGCGGCTGCCACCCCAAAAGCTGCTGCGCCTTGCGCGCGTTTGCCACCAACACCGCCGGGTCACCCGGGCGACGATCACCATACACAACACGCAGTGTCTTACCGGTCTCTTTTTCTGCGGCAGCGATAATATCACGCACCGAGTACCCTCGACCGCAACCAAGATTAAACACCTCTGATACCTGCTTGGTTTGTAAATGCGTCAGCGCCAATAGATGGGCATGCGCAATATCATGGACATGAACATAGTCACGCACAGCGCTGCCGTCATGCGTATCATAGTCATTACCAAAGACGGTAAATGGCTGTTCACGATACAAAGCACGCAATACCAACGGGATCAGATGATGTTCCGGCTGATGGTATTCACCCAGCCCTACGTCGGGCAATGCGCCAGCCGCATTGAAGTAGCGCAGTGATACATACCGCAGTCCATACGCGGTGGCGTACTCTTTAAGCATATATTCAACCATCATCTTTGAACTG